>CAMPHD010000347.1 GCA_946885765.1 uncultured Thalassospira sp. | reverse complement strand
ATCGACCTCCGCCAGCATGGCCCGCTTGGCTGCCAGCTCTGCAACGTGTTTTCCCTGGAATTTGGCAATATCAAGCTCGTTCTGTGATGGCTGACGCGAACCGTCCGCCCCGGCCAGCGTTGTCGCACCGTAAGGCGACCCGCCGGTGATTTCGTCCATATTGGTCAGCCCCGCACAGCTGTAAGGTACGCCAACAATGACCATGCCATGATGCAGAAGAGTGGTATGGGTCGAGGTGATGGTGGTTTCCTGACCGCCATGCTGGGTTCCGGTCGAGGCAAAAACCGAACCGATCTTGCCAATCAATGCGCCCTTGGCCCAAAGGCCCCCGGTCTGATCAAGGAAGTTGCGCATCTGGGCCGACATATTGCCAAAACGGGTCGGCACGCCAAAGATGATCGCGTCATATTCTGGCAGTTCGGACACCGCCGCAACCGGCGCAATCTGGTCAAGTTTTGCACCGGCTGCCTTGGCGACATCTTCGGGCATGATTTCGGGCACACGTTTGACATCGACATGTGTACCCGCAACCCCGCGTGCGCCTTCGGCCACGGCATTCGCCATGGTTTCGATATGCCCGTACATTGAATAATAAAGAACCAGTACCTTGGCCAATTTTGCCTCCTTGGTTGAAAACCTGTCACCATCAGCATGCTACAATTGTTGCTGTGCGAAAACGCTCACATTGGAAACAGTCTATTTCGTCTGCCTGTCGGACCGGAACGCCCATGAATGAAAACTGTTCCAGATTCGGCCAAGGTCGATCGAACCTGTTAGTCCTGCTGTGGTCTTAACGCAAAATATTCAACAACCTGATCGGGGAAATCGGTAAAGATGCCATCGATTTCGGCATCATCGAAAATCGACTTGAGCGCGATATTCATGTCGCCCGCCCATTTCGGCAACTGATCGGCCCGAAGGGTATAAGGATGGACTTTCAACTGCGCACGCTGTGCCGCGATCAGGGTTGGCGTCATGATGGCCTTGCCATCGGCACTAAGCCCTTCGATGACCTGAGGCAACCACGGGCCGATCCCGTCGACCACCGTTGCCATTTCGGCCACACCGTCATCGGTTTTCAGATAATCGTAATCCGTGCCTTCGGGGGCACCCCATTTGTTTTCACCAAGCAACTGAACCAGTTTACCCTGATATTTCAGCTCGTTGCGGATGCGCTTGGTTTCCTCCCAGTCAAAGCACTGGACATAGGAATTGGATTCCGGCGTGCCATAACCCCAATGTTCCATGATCTTGATGACCGCGGCGGTCACGTCCTGCCCTTCGGCCTTGTGCCAGGCCGGATCCTTGATTTCAGGATAAATGCCAACATCGCGCCCGGTTGATTTGTTAAGCCCCCGGATCATTGCGATTTCTTCTTCCAGTGTGGGGATTTTGAAGATCGCATATTCGCCGGGGAAGCGATCCGGATATACCTGCTCAGCGGTATCGGCTTTGAACCGTTCGGTAACATTCAGGCTTTTGAGTTCTTCCAGCGTGAAGTCGATGGCGTAGTACCGGCCATCTTCACGTTTGCGGTCGGGAAATTTCTTGGCAACGTCGGTCGTGGTATCGATATGGATGTCATGCAGGACAACCGGCACACCGTCCTTGGACATCACCACGTCCTGCTCGATGAAATCCGCCCCCATGCCATAAGCCAGCGCCTTGGCCGGAAGGGTATGTTCGGGCAGATAGCCCGAAGCGCCGCGATGGGCGATCACCACCCGTTCAAGGTTACTGTCCTGTGCCATCGCCGGTGTGATCGATAATGGCAGAATGGCAAGTGCAGCCCCCAGAATGGCGGCGCGCGCAGATTTCATCAGCATCGCATAACTCCTTATTTCCACATGGGTTTTGCCCAGCATAGTGACGAAACGATGCGGCAGGAACAAGGCAGAAAGCGAAAGCGCAAAGTTTCATGCAACTGTTACGCTTGATCGCTTTCTGTGGATTGCTTTGCCATGACCCGATCAGCCCAAAAGTTCGCCCGCGATTTCGGCCAGGAAATCGGGCAGCACATGATAGGCATAAGGCGCATAAAGCCGTTCATGGCGTTGATGATATTCCCGGCCCCACGGGCCAATATTGACCACCGGATAGGTCAGGGTATTGTCAACCGGGCGGTCGACCAGTTCGGCAACCGGGGTACTGGCGGCAATGATTTCGGTATCGGTGGCATCGGTCGCATGACCGAAAAAGCTCATATCCGAGATACCCATGAAATAGCCGCGATCACAAATCTGAGTTTCGTGGCGGGCCTCTATCGTGGTGCGGGCCCGACCAATCGCATCCAAAAACTGCCGGTCCATATCCTGTGCCGGATCGACATGCACGGCCGGGTAATGCAAACCGGCCATTCCGGTTACCACGGCGGGACCGCGCAGATGCGCCTCGGCCAGCATGGCGCGGACCAGAATGCGGGTACGGTTCAACGGATTGTTATCCTGTGCTGTTTCAAGGGCCACCGCCTCAATCCGGTCAAGCGCATCGCTGCCGCCCGACGCAAATGCCATGTCACGCAATTGCGTAACCGTTACCATGCGCAAGGGCGGCAAAGCTGCCGGGGCGGTCTGCCCACTGGCCTTGGCATACCGGGCTGCATTGCCTGCAAACCGTTCGAGCGCACGGTTTGCGGCATCCTTTACGATGGCGGTGAAATCGCCCATCAACTCGGCACAGCTTTTACCCATCACCAGCCAGTTAAACGCCATCCAGACATATTCGGGCGTGGTGACTTCGTAAATATCGCGCACATCGCGGGCCTCAAGGCAGACCGGGGGCGGTGCAGTTTCACGCATCCCGCGATCACACAACCCACTATTGGCCTCGATCGCCTGCATGATTTCCGATGCGATGGCATGGGCGGAAATACCGTCAAACGGATAACCGACATGGGTTGGCAAACCGGCGACCAGTGCAAAGGGCAAAAGTTTTCCGACCGAGCCATGGAAAATCGCGCGCCCGACTTCGCCATTGCCGGGGTCGCTGCTGGCATCCAGATTGACCCCACCGACAATGTCTAGGCTCCAGCGTGCGATCAGGTCCGGCAACGCATTGCGCAGGCTGCGCATCCCGCATGAATTGCGTTCTTCATCAGGGGTCAGGAACAGGACGACATTGCCCTGCCGGTCGGGCTGCTGGCTGAAATGTTCCAGAAACGCGATGCCCGCCGCATCGCCGCTTTTCATATCAAGCAACCCGCGCCCGGGGATAAAATCGCCGGTCTGAAAATCGCGAAGGGCAAGTGCCTCGGCATCGCTAAGACTTTCGCGACAGGAAAGATCGGCAATCAGGGCCTCGCAAAGCGCATCGGGGGCAAAGGCCAGATGTTTCAGATCATGATAATTTTCAATCGAAACCACATCGAAATGCCCGGCCATCGCCAGTGTCCTGCGTCCGGCCCCGCGCACCAGTGCGACAACGCTTTTTGCCATGCGGCTGCCACCCGCGACCGGGTGGCTGTCGATCACCGCGATATTGTCGGAATTGTTCTGAAAATAGGGAATTTCGCGCAGAATTTCGACGATCAGATCGGTGATGTCGGCTTCCCCGGCGCTGCCGGTAACACTGCCAAAACGGGTCAGGCGGTCGGCGATTCCAGCAGTACGGGCATAAGGTGCCCATCGTTTTCCCGGCACGGTCATTTGTTTGCTCCCTGATGACTTGGCAGCAGAATAAGCTTTGCCGAAATCAGTTAAAATCCCAGTTTGATACAATTTTCGATTGGAAATTCATGATTTCGTCAGGATAATTGACGAAATCATCAAACCGGAACGAAATCATGGATGATCTTGATCGTCGCCTTCTTGCCGAACTGCGCATCAATGCGCGTGCATCCGTCCCGAAACTGGCCCAGCTTTTGGGGGTGGCGGCCGGGACGGTTAAAACCCGTATGGACCGCCTGATCGATCAGGGCGTGATTGCCGGATTTACTGTTCGC
>CAMPHD010000346.1 GCA_946885765.1 uncultured Thalassospira sp. | reverse complement strand
GAAGAAGCCCTAAGCGTCAGCCATCGGAAATCGCAAAGATTTTTCGATCTGCGACCTTGCCCCCGCCCGCAGTTTGACGCAGCATGTCGCCCCGCCCGGCACATCACACCCGCAAGGGCGGCACAAAGGAGTAGTCCGGTATGGCTGGATTTTTACAGATTGGCGTTCTGATCGCGATGGCCGCGGTCGCGGTTATTCTGGTGCTTGGCATCATCACCATGGCACGCGGCAAGGATGCCAGGAAATCCAACAAGCTGATGCAGCTTCGCGTACTGGTACAGGGGATTGCCCTGCTGCTTCTGGTCATTCTGTCCTTCATGGCGCTGGGCAAATAAGCCCGCCGATGATCCACCCCGAAAGTCACGCATCAGGACAACGGAATTCACCATGGTTCAACTGACCCGCATCTACACCAAATCCGGCGACAAGGGTAAAACCGCCCTTGGCAATGGCACCCGCGTTGCCAAAAACGATATTCGCGTTGCGGCCTATGGCACGGTGGACGAAACCAATGCGGTGATCGGGGTTGCCCGCCTGCATGCGAGTGGTGATGTCGATGATATGCTGGCCCGCATCCAGAACGACCTTTTTGATCTTGGTGCTGATCTGTGTACGCCGGGTGACGGCAGCGACGATAACCCGGAACGCCCGGCCCTTCGCATTACGCCCACGCAAACCGAACGGCTGGAAAGCGAAATCGACGCGATCAATGCCGGTCTTGATCCGCTGAAATCCTTTGTCCTGCCGGGCGGCAGCGCCCTTTCGGCACAGCTTCATGTCGCGCGTACCGTATCGCGCCGCGCCGAACGGCTGATTGTGGAGCTCTCGGGAATCGAGGCGATCAACCCCGAAGCGGTGCGTTACATCAACCGCCTGTCGGACCATATGTTCGTTCTGGCCCGCCATGCCAATAATGGCGGCAAGGACGATATCCTGTGGCAACCGGGCCTGACCCGCTAGGCAAATATTGGAAATAAACCCCTGTCTTTTCAGGGTTCGGTTGCGTATCAAGGCAGCCCGAGACTTCAGAATTTCAGTAAAGAAGTTGTCGTTAACGTTAACCTCTTTACGTAAATTGACAAGCCCCGCAGCACTCCCTATTGTGCATCGCGGGGAAAACAGTAACATCGGGCCCCACTGCGGACTGCCCCGGCAGAACGCAGCAAGCCCATAGCTTCGACAACAAAAACGAACAGGTCTGTCATGAAGGTTCTTGTCGCCGTTAAGCGCGTTGTGGATTACAACGTCAAGATCCGTGTCAAACAGGACCAGTCTGGCGTTGAATTGAACAACGTCAAAATGTCCATGAACCCGTTTGACGAAATCGCCGTTGAAGAGGCCGTCCGCCTCAAGGAAGCCGGCACCGCGACCGAAGTGGTCGCTGTATCGCTGGGTGTGAAACAGTGTCAGGAAACACTGCGTACCGCCCTTGCCATGGGTGCCGATCGCGGCATTCTGGTCGAAACCGACGACGAACTGCAACCGCTTGCCGTTGCCAAACTTCTCAAGGAAGTCGTTGCCAAGGAAAGCCCGGATCTCGTGATCCTCGGCAAACAGGCAATTGATGACGACGCCAACCAGACCGGTCAGATGCTGGCCGCCCTTCTGGACTGGCCGCAGGGGACGTTCGCGTCCAAGGTCGCCGTTGCCGATGGCAAGCTCGACGTCACCCGCGAAGTCGATGGTGGCCTTGAAACCATCAAGATCGATCTTCCGGCCATCGTCACCACCGACCTTCGCCTGAACGAGCCGCGCTATGCGTCGCTTCCCAACATCATGAAAGCCAAGAAAAAGCCGCTTGATACGTTCAGCCCGGCTGATCTTGGTGTCGACACCGCGCCGCGCCTGAAAACCCTGAAAGTGACGGAACCGCCATCACGTCAGGCAGGTGTAAAAGTTGCCAGCGTCGCCGAGCTTGTCGACAAGCTTCGCAACGAAGCAAAAGTGATTTAAGCGGGGGCCGATCAAATGAGCATTCTTGTTATTGCCGAACACGACAATACCGAACTGAAGGGCGCAACGCTTAACACCGTTGCCGCCGCACAGAAAATCGGTGGCGACATCACCATTCTGGTCGCGGGAGAAAACTGCCGTGCGGTTGCCGATGCGGCCGCAAAGGTTGCGGGCGTCTCCAAGGTTCTGGTTGCCGATAACGCAGCCTATGGCCATTTCCTGGCTGAAAACATGGCCGGTCTGGTCAATGAACTGGCCGGTGATTACAGCCACGTTCTGGTGGCGGCTTCGACCACGGGCAAAAACTTCATGCCCCGCGTTGCAGCATTGAAAGACGTCGCGCAGATTTCCGACATCACCGATGTCGAAAGTGCCGATACGTTCGTTCGTCCGATCTATGCCGGTAACGCGATGGCAACCGTTCAGTCGTCAGACAGCCTTAAACTGATCACCGTCCGCATCACGGGCTTTGATCCGGTTGCGGCCGAAGGCGGTTCCGCATCGATCGAAGATATCGCAACTGCGAAAGATGCCGGAAAATCCACTTTTGTCAGTCAGGAACTGACCGAGTCGGAACGTCCCGAACTGACCGCAGCCAAGGTTGTCATCTCTGGCGGTCGCGGCATGGGCTCGGGCGAGAACTTCCACCTGATCGAACCGATTGCCGATAAACTCGGCGCTGCCATTGGCGCTTCGCGCGCCGCAGTCGATGCGGGTTACGCCCCGAACGACTGGCAGGTCGGCCAGACCGGCAAAGTTGTTGCACCGCAGCTATACATTGCGGTAGGCATTTCAGGTGCGATACAGCACCTTGCCGGCATGAAGGACAGTAAGGTCATTGTTGCGATCAACAAGGACGAAGAAGCACCGATCTTCTCGGTTGCCGATTACGGTCTTGTCGCGGACCTGTTCGAGGCCCTTCCCGCACTGGCGAGCGAACTCGACAAATAATCAGATCCCATCTAGGGTCAGAACAATCTAAAGAACATTGTTCTGACCTTGTTTTGACCCTTGGGGATGAGTGGGGAACAAATGGCTTCGCTTGAAGATATCAAGACCATTGGCGTAATTGGCGCCGGTCAGATGGGCAACGGGATTGCTCATGTGATTGCGCTTGCCGACTACGACGTCCGACTGCTTGACGTATCGGCAGAGGCGCTCGACAAGGCGCTTGGCCTGATTGGCAAGAACATGGATCGTCAGGTCAAGAAAGACCTGATTACCGAGGCACAGAAAGAAGCAGGCCTTGCCCGGATTACCACGGGTACGGAATACAGCTTCCTGTCTGATTGCGATCTCGTGATCGAGGCCGCGACCGAGAACGAAGAGACCAAGAAACAGATTTTCAAGGCTCTGTGTCCGGTTCTGGGGCCCGAAGCCATCATTGCGACCAACACCTCGTCCATTTCGGTGACGCGTCTGGCTTCCTACACCGACCGTCCGTCGAAATTCATGGGCATGCACTTCATGAATCCGGTGCCGCTGATGAAGCTGGTCGAACTGATTCGTGGTATTGCCACGGACGAGCCGACCTATCGCACCATTCATGAACTGACCAAGAAACTGGGCAAAGACACGGCAAGTGCCGAAGATTTCCCGGCTTTCATCGTGAACCGTATTCTGCTGCCGATGATCAACGAGGCGATCTATACGCTTTACGAAGGTGTCGGCAATGTCCGGTCCATCGACGATGCCATGCGCCTTGGCGCAAACCATCCGATGGGTCCGCTGCAACTGGCCGATTTCATTGGTCTGGATACCTGCCTGTCGATCATGCATGTGCTCCATGATGGTCTGGCCGATACCAAATATCGTCCCTGCCCGCTTCTGGTCAAATATGTCGAAGCCGGTTGGCTTGGCCGCAAGGTCGGTCGCGGCTTCTATGACTATAGCGGCGACGAGCCGGTTCCGACCCGCTGATCATCGACGGGTTACGCATTCAAAGGCCACTGCATCACTGCGGTGGCCTTTTGCATTTGGGCCCTGTC
>CAMPHD010000345.1 GCA_946885765.1 uncultured Thalassospira sp. | reverse complement strand
GTTACGGACGGCGTAACGTCGTTTAACGAGAAAGCTCAGTCCCTGATTGATAGCGCCCCCGAAGGCCTGTTTGCCGAACTGGCAAAGGAACTCGATGCGCTTGATAACTGGACCGAAGAGAACGTTGACGCAGGCGTTCGCAACATTGCCGAAAAACTCGATCTGAAACTCGGCAAAGTCGCGCAACCCTTGCGGGCCGTGCTCACCGGTTCCAACTCATCGCCTGGCATCTTCGAAGTAATGATCGTGCTTGGCAAATCTCAAACGCTGAAACGCATCCGCAAATTCGATGCCCAATAACAGCGTATAACAAAAAAACTTAAACACTGAATTTGCGCTTTGTGCGCTGCAACACTATGTTGCACACAACTTGAAAACCGTGTTCGTTCAAACAGGGAAGGAAAAATAGTCATGGCTCAGAATTCCAAGACTTCCCACACCGTGACACTGACCGACAATGCCACTGGCAAGTCGATCGAATTGCCGGTGATGGAGGGTAGCGTTGGTCCGTCTGTAATCGACATTCGGAAACTCTACGCCGATACCGGATATTTCACCTATGACCCGGGCTTCACCTCGACCGGCTCCTGCCAGTCCGAGCTGACCTATATTGATGGCGACGTTGGCATTCTGCGTCACCGCGGCTATGCCATCGACGAACTTGCCGAACAATCCGATTTCCTCGAAGTTTGCTATTTGCTGATTTACGGCGATCTGCCGAACGCAAAAGACAAAGCGCAGTTTGAAAATGACATCACCATGCACACCATGGTGCATGAACAGATGCGCAATTTCTATAACGGTTTCCGCCGCGACGCCCACCCGATGGCCATCATGTGCGGTGTGGTTGGCGCGATGTCTGCTTTCTATCATGACAGCACCGACATCAGCGACCCGAACCAGCGCCTGATCTCGGCCTATCGCCTGATCGCGAAAATGCCGACCATCGCGGCAATGGCCTATAAATACTCTATCGGTCAGCCGTTCCGTTATCCGAACAACAAACTCGGCTATGCAGAAAACTTCCTGCAGATGATGTTCGGCAATCCGTGCGAAGAATATGAAGTCAATCCGGTCCTCGCACGTGCGATGGATCGTATCCTGATCCTTCATGCCGACCATGAACAGAACGCGTCGACCTCGACCGTCCGTCTGGCCGGCTCTTCGGGTGCAAATCCGTTTGCATGTATCGCTGCCGGTATTGCCTCGCTCTGGGGTCCGGCACATGGTGGCGCCAACGAAGCCGTTCTTAAAATGCTGAACGAAATCGGCGATGTGAAAAACATTCCGGAATTCGTCAACAAGGCAAAAGACAAGAACGATCCGTTCCGTCTGATGGGCTTTGGTCACCGGGTTTACAAAAACTATGATCCGCGCGCCAAGGTCATGCAGGAAACCTGCCACGAAGTTCTGAAAGAACTCAACGTACAGGACCCGCTGCTTGACGTTGCACAGGAACTCGAACGTATCGCACGCGAAGACGAGTACTTCATCGAGAAGAAACTCTATCCGAACGTCGATTTCTATTCGGGCATCATCTTCAAGGCGATGGGCATCCCCGAAAGCATGTTTACCGTGCTGTTCGCAGTCGCCCGTACCGTCGGCTGGATCGCCCAGTGGAAAGAAATGATCGAAGATCCGTCGCAGAAAATCGGCCGTCCGCGCCAGCTGTTCACCGGTGTTTCCGAACGTCCGTTCGTTCCGGTCAACAAGCGCTAATCTGCGCCAATACCGATACAGAAAAGGCCCGGAATTTTCCGGGCCTTTTTGCTTTTTGATCAACCTGTTACGGCATTACCAGGAACCGGTATTTTCCATGCTGGCCCACGGCTCCGCCGGGGCAAGGTTTTCGCCCTTTTGCAGAAACTCGATCGAAATACCGTCCGGCGAACGGACAAACGCCATGCGGCCGTCACGCGGCGGGCGGTTGATGGTGACACCCGCATCCATCAATTTCTGGCAAAGCGCATAAACATCATCGACCTCATAGGCAAGATGGCCGAAATTACGCCCACCGGAATAACTTTCCGGATCCCAGTTATAGGTCAGTTCAAGTTCCGGGGCCTTGTTGGCCTTGGCACTGGCTTCATCGGCAGGTGGCGCAAGATAAATCAGGGTAAAACGCCCCTTCTCGCTTTCAATGCGCCGGGTTTCTTTCATGCCAAGCAGATCGCAATAGAAACGCATGGATGCATCAACATCCTCGACACGCACCATGGTGTGCAAATAACGCATTGGAAATGCCTCCGTCATTGATTGGTCAATGACGCCAAACTATGCGTTATTGTGCGCTAATGCCAGCCTTGGCCGATGAATTTTTCTCTATGATTTCAAGGATGACGTCCGCAGCCTTTTCGCTTGGTGGCCGATCGCCAAAGCCAAGCATGGTTGTCGCCGCCTCGAACCCGTCCAGTTGCGCGGTCCGGCCTTCGCCCTCCGCCATCAGGGATTTCAGAACCGGCACAATCCGATCCGGCGTGCAATCCTGTTGCAGAAATTCCGGTACAAGCTTCGTGCCCAGCACCAGATTGACAATGGTCACCGTATCAATCCGCAACAATCGCCGCGCAATCCATGCCGTGATCGGGCTTAACTTATAGCCGATAACATGCGGAACCCCCGTGATCGCCAGTTCAAGCGACACCGTCCCGGATGCAGCAAGGGCCGCATGGGACGCGGCAAACGCATCGCGCCTGTCCTGATCCCCGGTGACAACAATCGGTCGCAACGGCCAGTCGGCAACCGCATCACTCACGACCTGCGCGACCTTGCTCACGGTTGGCACAACGATACGGGCATCGGGGAAATCCCCGGCCAGCCGTTCGCACACGTCACGGAAAACCGGCAACAGACGGGTGACTTCCGAATTACGACTACCGGGCAGAATCGTCAGTATTTTGCTATCTGGCGCGATACCATGCTGATCCCTGAACCGCCCGGCATCCCCGCCATGCCGTTCCTCGACCGCAGAATGCCCGATAAAGCTGGTCGGAAGTCCAACCCGCTCGAAATAGGGCGGCTCGAACGGCAGCAGTGCCAACAGGTGATCGAGAAAAGCCGCAACCTTCTTCGCCCGTCCCGGTCGCCATGCCCAGACAGACGGCGCGACATAATGCACCAGTGGAATCCCCCTGCCTTTCAGCTTCTTGCCAACGCGAAAGCTGAAATCCGGGGCATCGATGGTGATCACCACATCGGGCTGTTGTTCAATGGCATATTCCGCCGTCTGACGGATACGTTTCAACAAATGCGGGATATGCGGCAGGACCTCGGCAAGGCCCATAACCGACATCTCGTCCATCGGAAACAGGCTATCCAGCCCCTCGCCCGTCATGCGCGGCCCGCCAACACCAATGAAACGGGTTTCAGGATGACGTGCCTTGATCGCGGTCATCAACCGACCACCAAGCTGATCACCGGATGCCTCGCCCGCCACCAGCATGATTTTCGGGGTTGGGATATCGGGCTTATTCATCCTGTGCCGGTTCCAGCACCGAAAGCCCGACAATGAACAAACCAAGTGTGTTCGCACGCTTAACGGTCTTTTCGCGATCAATGATCATCGTGCCCCCCGCAAGCAACGCTATGCCGCGCAATCCTGCACTGTGCGCGTTTTCAACCGTCGAAATACCAATCGCGGGCAAATCAAGACGCTTGTCCTGCTGCGGCTTTGATGATTTCACCAGAACACCGCCAACCCCCTCGCGTCGGTAATCAGCAGACCGGCGGATCATCTCATCCGTGCCCTCGATGGCCTCAAGCGCCAGAACAAGCCCCTGCTGCACGACACAGCCCTGCCCGACATCGGCTGCCCCCAAAATCCGGGCAACGTTCAACCCGTGCTGTGCATCGGCCATCGCCTGCGCGTCCGGCTTCACCTTGCCCAAAACGCCTTCCTCAACCGCAAGGTCGCCTAAAATTTCGTGCGCACCAACCAGAAGG
>CAMPHD010000344.1 GCA_946885765.1 uncultured Thalassospira sp. | reverse complement strand
GTTTAACATGTTGCCGATCCCGCCGCTGGATGGCGGACGGGTTTTGACTGCGATATCGCCGATGCCCATCGCGCGGGTCTTGGCGCGCATGGAAAAAACCGGCATGATCCTTTTGATCGCGCTGATCTTCCTGTTGCCTTATGTCACGGGGCTTCTTGGTGTCGATCTGCCGATTTTCCATTGGCTGGTGATTGAACCGGCATCGGCGCTTGTTGATTTTCTGGCCGGTATTTTCGCCTGATATGAGGCGGACGGTCCGGGGGGATTATGGCCAAACAGTTCGAACTCGATATTCCGGACGAGGTATTTGACAAGGCGCCCGTTGATGACGGCCCAAGCCTTGCCGAACGTCTTATGCTCGATCTGGACGGGTTTGAGGGACCGCTTGACCTTTTGCTGGAGCTGGCGCGTGACCAGAAGGTCGATATCATCAGGATTTCGATCCTTGAACTTGCCGAACAGTATCTGAATTTCATCAATACTGCGCGTGAATTGCGGCTGGAACTGGCAGCGGACTATCTGGTGATGGCTGCCTGGTTGGCTTATCTGAAATCGCGACTGCTGCTGCCAAAACAGGACAGCGACGAGGAAGAACTTAGTGCCGAGGAAATGGCGAAACTTCTGGCGTTTCAGCTGAAACGTCTGGAAGCGATGAAAGCGGCCGGTGAAAAACTGCTGGAGCGGCCTAATCTGGGGAGGGATTTCTTTGGTCGCGGTGATCCGGAAGAAGTTCGGGTCACAACGGCGTCGGTTTACGATGCATCGCTTTATGACCTGTTGAAAGCCTATGCGCAGATCATGCTGACATCTGAATCCAAGACATTGGAGATCGAGGCATTTGATCTTTATGCCATGGATGATGCGATCCGGCGGTTGCGTGATTTGTTCGGGCGTCGCGTGGTGCCAACCTGGACCAAGCTTTTGGAATTTATGCCCCACGGACTTGGTACGCCGTTAAAGGCACGGTCAGCATTGGCAGCGCATTTTGTCGCCAGCCTTGAAATGTGCCGCGATGGCGAGTTGGAAATCTCGCAGGAGCAGGTATTTGGCCCGATCATGTTGAGATCACCGCAAAAAAGACGCGATCCCGAATTGGACATCACATCCGGGGATTACAGCGATATGGACAAGCTCGGAGCCAAATCCGGGGCAGGAATGGATAGTAATGGCGACTGAGACAGTAACCGACCCGCAGTTTGAAATCGACGGTATCGAACATGGGCCGCAAATCGATTTTCAGCATCTTCGAATTGTTGAAGCTGTGCTGTTTGCATCTGCCGAACCGGTCAGTGAACGGGTTCTTGCCGCGCGTTTGCCTGAAGGTTCGGATGTTTCCGTTTTGCTTAAAGAATTGCAGGCAAATTATTCAGAACGCGGAATAAATTTAAACCGCGTTGGTGAGAAATGGGCGTTTCGCACAGCGGCCGACCTTGCGGGTGATCTGCATATCGAGGTCGAAAAAGCCAAGAAGATGACGCGTGCGACGCTGGAAACGCTTGCGATCATTGCCTATCACGAACCGGTCACGCGTTCCGAGATTGAAGAAATCCGCGGTGTCGCCCTGTCCAAGGGGACGCTTGATATCCTGCTGGAAGCGAAATGGATACGGCCACGCGGGCGTAAACGCGTACCGGGACGTCCGGTTCTTTGGGCAACGACGGATGATTTTCTGGATCACTTCGGGCTTGAACATCGCGACGATCTGCCGGGGCTTGCTGATTTGAAGGCCGCTGGATTGCTTGATAGTCGTCCGGGTATGGGGCGGTATGGGGCCAGTTCCGACGAGGAAGCATTGCCCGATCTGGTCGATGACGGAGAGGTCACGGATGCGGTTGTCGAGGAAGCCCTTACGACCCGCAATCTGGCCGATCTCGATGAAACCATCTATAGCGATAATCCAAATCTGGAAGAAGAATACGACGCAGAGAACCGTTAAAGAGGCTCTTTGACCATCTTTTATCAAGCTTCTTGCATGCGCTGTTCGGTAGGATTAAATCTGGGAAAGATTTTGCAACTTATTTGCAGGGCTTCCCCGGCAAAAGAATACAGAGAGATCTGATGCCAGACGGCTTGAGAATGTCCAATGTCAGCCATGATTTTGGCAGCACCCAGGTTCTCAAAGATATCAGCTTTGATGTGGCACCGGGCGAACTTGTTTGTCTTCTGGGGCCTTCTGGATGTGGCAAGACAACCGCATTGCGCATTGCCGCCGGGCTTGAAAAGCTTCAGCAGGGCAGCGTTTCCATCAATGATCAGCTTGTTGCGCGGCCGGGGGAATATCTTGAGCCGGAGAAACGCGGTGTTGGGATGGTGTTTCAGGATTACGCCCTGTTTCCGCATTTAAGCGTTGCAAAGAATATCGGGTTTGGTTTGCGATCCCAAAATGATGCGGAACGCAAAGACGCGGTCGAGCGCGCGCTTCGGCAGGTTGGCATGGCCGATTATTACAATGCTTATCCGCATGAATTGTCCGGCGGGCAGCAGCAGCGCATTGCACTTGCCAGGGCACTTGCACCGACCCCATGTGTGATGCTTCTGGATGAACCATTTTCAGGGCTTGATGTTGCACGCCGTGCCGAACTTCGCGATACCACATTGCATGTTTTGAAGAATGCCGGGATCGCGACGATTATGGTGACCCATGATCCCGAAGAAGCGATGTATATGGCGGATCGAATTATCGTGATGAATGAAGGGCAGGTGATGCAGGATGGCACACCTGAAAACCTTTATTTCAATCCGCAGAACCGTTTTGTTGCGTCCTTCTTTGGTGAGGTGAACCGCTTTGCCGGAACGGTGCAGGACGGGGTCATTACCACGCCGCTTGGCAAAGTCAGTCACGATGCGTTTGCCGATGGCACCCAGGTGGAAGTGCTTGTCCGGCCGGAAGGATTGCATGTTGGTGAGGCAATGAACGGACATGATGTTCTGGCGCGTGTCGATGCGGTCCGTTCGCTTGGTGAAATCAGCCTGATGCATTTATCGCTGCATGAAGGCGGCCATGTTCATGCCCGAGTGCCTCGTAGACTTTCGTCAGTAAATCAAGGTTCTGTTGCTATAACGCTTGATCCTGACATGACCTTCGTGTTTCCTGTGAATTAGGCTTGTTTTGTGATTGAAACGAGCCTGAGGAGAGCAATAAACAAACTTACAGATTCGGAGCAATGCACGATACATTCACAATCGTTGCATTGCACAGTGGGGGGCTTTCTGCCATTATCCGGGCATTCTCGCCGGATGGCAGATTGGATTTTTGGAGATAGAAGTTATGGGTATTGGCGTTTGGCAAATTGTTTTGATTCTGGCGATTGTCCTGATCATCTTTGGTGCCGGCAAATTGCCGAAAGTCATGGGTGACATGGGCAAAGGGATCAAGAGCTTCAAAGCAGGCATCAACGAAAAAGACGAAGACAGCGCTGAATCGGCCAAAACCATTGAAAACAACACGTCTGCTTCGGTTTCTGCCGAGAGCAAAGACAAGGATTCCGTGAAATCCTGATCGTCTGTCGGGTTTCCTTCAGATAGGCGTGTTCCATGTTTGATATCGGCTGGACCGAAATGGCACTTGTGGCCGTCGTCGCATTGTTCGTCGTCGGCCCCAAGGATTTGCCCCATGTGCTGTACAAGCTTGCTGGGTACTGGAAAAAAGTGCGCGGTATGGCGCGCGAATTTCAGGGCGGTATTGATAATCTGATTCGTGAAGCTGAACTTGATGATCTGCGCAAGCAGGTTACAGAGGCGCGTTCGAGCACATCGGACTTCATCGAAAACAAGATTGCCGAACCGAAAGCTGCGCCCAAACCGGCGGATAAACCGGAAGCAGGCAAAACCGATAGCAAATCGGAAACCAAGACCACAGCACCAAAGCCCGATGCCACTGCATCGGAGAAACCTGCTGCTGCGGATAAAAAGACAGATCATCCGGAGAGCCAGGCGTGAACATGCAGTCGCATGACA
>CAMPHD010000343.1 GCA_946885765.1 uncultured Thalassospira sp. | reverse complement strand
ATCGACACCGTCTGTTGCAGGGATCGATTCCATGGGGAATCGATCCCGAAGTGAATGGCGTTTATGACTGCTGTTATGGTGGAAGTTTACGTAAACGTCAAGATTAAATAGGTAATCCAGTACCGGATTTACTTATATCAAAAAAACAGCGTAAATTCGGGGCCGCAAACGGCATTTCGGATATGAGATATTGTCGAAAAATATTATATATTTCAGCTTATTAGGTGGGAGTGATTGCGGTGGTTTTCTTGAGCAATCAGTCACTGATCTGTTTGCGCAACTTGATCCAGCGTTCAAGATGTTCAAGCCGGTCATTGCCGAAAAATGCCTCTTCTTCATAGAAAAAGAACGGTGATCCGAAAGCTCCGCGCGCGATGGCATCGTCGGTAATATCGCGAGTATGCTGTTTCCATTTCGGGTCCTCAACCGCGACCCGGATTTGTCCGGCATCTATGGAGTGCCGGGTGGCCGTTGCGAAGACAACTTCAGGATCGGACATATCAAGCCCGTCTGCGAAATATCCGCGATAGACGTCCTTGGCAAACTTGATCGCTAACGCAGGTTTTGTTGACGCAATCCAGTAATAGGCGCGGGTCGGCACCAGTGCGGAATAGGGGAATTTTTCCGGGACCTGGAACGGCGTGTTCTGCATTTTTGCGCAGCGTTCCATGTCGTGCCTGAAATAGTCGCCGCGGATTGGTTGCTGCAATAGCGGACTTTGTCCGGTTTGTTTGAAGGCTGCACCTATTATGAACGGGTACCAGTTGACCGTAACGCCGGTTCGGGCCTCAAAGGCATCGATGCGTTCAGCCGCGAGATAACCGTAAGGTGACGAGAAATCGAAATAGAAAGTGACTTCCGACATGCTGTGGGGCCCGTAAATAATGACGCAAAACAGAGTGCCATGTGGCGATACCGGCAAAGCCATCAGAAAGATGGCTTAGTGATAGTGCGCTACTAAGCAATTGTATTGCAACAAAATTGATCGAATTTACGGGATCGTTATGCCGGGGCGTACTTTTACTTCTTCCATCACGACATATGTATGAGTCTGGCTGACTCCCTGAACAGAGGACAGGCGTTCAAGGAATTCGCGATAGGCATACATATCGGCAACCCGAAGTTTCATCAGGTAGTCAAAGCCGCCCGCGACCATGTGACATTCTTCGATTTCCGGCAGTTTGCGGATGGCTGTGGCAAACACGTCAAATACATCGGGGGTCGTCCGGTCCAGCGTGATTTCGACAAAAACCACCAGCGACTGGTTGAGTTTGCGGGGATCAAGAAGTGCCATATAGCCAGTGATGAAGCCGTGTTGTTCGAGGCGACGGACACGTTCGAGGCATGGAGTGGGGCTAAGATTGACCCGGCGTGACAGCTCGACATTCGACATGCGTCCGTCGTTCTGGAGTTCGCGCAGTATCTGTTTGTCAATCTTGTCCAGGCTTTTATGATTCTTCTGCATTTCAATCTATTAACCAGTGATTATGACTGCACTAAAAGTTTTTCTGTGGATGATATATCGTATTTTTTGGGAAAATGGCAGCACATTTTTTGAGTGCCCCTATATTGTCTGCGGCCATAGAGGAGAAAACTCTGCGTTCCCCATAAGGAACAGGAGAATTGCATTTGCAGGGAGAAGCCATCGCCATGTTCCGCATCGATATGCCCCAAGCCAACGAAATCCGCGCCAAAATTCGCGCGACCTATCGCACGGATGAAGAAGCCGTTGTCGAACGTATGATCGACGCCGCCCGTCTGGCTCCGGAACAGTCAGCACGGGTGCAGGCTCGCGCCTATCAGCTGGTGGCGCGTGTTCGCAAGGCCGATAACGGCAAAAGCGGCATCGATGCACTGCTTCATGAGTATGAGCTGTCAAGCAAGGAGGGCGTTATTCTTATGTGCCTTGCCGAGGCACTTTTACGCGTTCCCGATGCGGTAACGGCTGACAAACTTATCCAGGACAAGCTGTTTGATGCCAACTGGCAAAGCCATCTGGGTCATTCCGACAGCTTCTTTGTCAATGCCTCGACCTGGGGGTTGATGCTGACGGGGAAGGTGATCAAGTTCGGCAAGGCGGAAAAGGCAGATCCGGGCGCGTTACTGAAACGCATGATTGCACGTTCCGGCGAGCCGGTAATCCGTAAGGCATTCAATCACGCCATGCGTATTATGGGCCGTCAGTTTGTGATGGGCCGGACCATTGCCGAGGCTGCCGAACGTGCCAAGGCGAACGAGGAAAAAGGCTATCGCTATTCCTACGACATGCTGGGCGAGGCCGCCCGCACCATGGAAGACGCGGATCGCTATTTCAAATCCTATGTCGATGCGATCAACGATATCGGCAAGGTTGCGAATAATCGCGGACCGATCAACAGCCCCGGCATTTCCGTAAAACTTTCGGCGATCCATCCGCGTTACGATTTCGCCAATTATGATCGCGTCATGAATGAACTTGTGCCGCGCCTCAAACAGCTTGCGCTGCTGGCCAAGAAATATGACATCGGCTTTACCGTCGATGCCGAAGAAGCCAATCGTCTGGACCTGTCGCTTGATGTGATCGGAGCAGTCTTTGCCGATCCTGATCTGGATGGTTGGGAAGGATATGGCCTGGCGCTTCAAGCCTATCAGAAACGCGCCTATCACGTGCTGGAATGGCTTGCCGACCTTTCGGTCACGGTCGGTCGCAAGATGATGGTGCGTCTTGTCAAAGGGGCCTATTGGGATACCGAGGTAAAAAACAGTCAGGAAAACGGGTTTGAAGGTTATCCGGTCTTCACCCGCAAGGCTGCAACCGATGTTTCCTATCTGGCGTGCGCACGTTTCATGCTGTCGCGTCGCGATGCATTCTATTGCCAGTTCGCCAGTCACAATGCCCATACCGTGGCATCGGTTCTGGAAATGGCGGGCAATGACCGGACTTTCGAATTCCAGCGTCTGCATGGCATGGGCGAAGCCCTTTACGAGCAGATCGTCGACAAGAACGGTGAAAACGTGCCGTGCCGCATTTATGCACCGGTTGGCACTCATGAGGATTTGCTGGCGTACCTTGTTCGCCGTCTGCTTGAAAACGGGGCGAATACCAGCTTTGTGAATCGTATTCAGGACGAACAGCTCCCGATCGAGGAAATGATCGCCGATCCGGTGGAAAAGATGGCCGCCCTGCCACGCAAGGCCCACCCGAAAATTCCAGCACCGATTGATCTTTATGGTGCGGGTCGCGTCAATTCCAAGGGTATTGATCTGACCGACACGACCAAGCTTCTGCCGTTGGCTGAAAAGTTGGCCTCGATACAGGGCAAAATCTGGCATTCAGCACCATTGATTGACGGCAAACTTGTTTCGGGCGAGGCGATTGATGTTCTCAACCCGTCAAACCGTAACGAAAAAGTCGGCGAACTGGTTCAGGCTGGTGAAGCCGATGCCGAGGCGGCTATTGTTGCCGCCGCCAAAGGCTATGAAATCTGGAATAAGACCCCGGCTGCGGAACGTGCCACGTGCCTACGCCGCCTTGGCGATCTTCTTGAAGACAACATGGACGAGTTCATCGCCCTTTGCCAGTGCGAAGCAGGCAAGCTTTATTCCGACGGTGTTGCCGAAGTGCGCGAAGCTGTCGATTTCTGCCGCTATTACGCCAACCGGGCAGAAGAAAGCTTCCGCGAGGGCAGCATCCTTGAAGGGCGCGGCATTTTCGTCTGCATCAGCCCGTGGAACTTCCCGCTTGCGATTTTCCTGGGTCAGGTTAGTGCGGCACTTGCCGCCGGGAATGCCGTGATTGCCAAACCGGCGGAACAGACGTCGCTTGTCGCGGCCAAGGCCGCCGAGCTTATCCTTGCCGCGGGTGTGCCCGGGGCGGCATTCACGCTGCTGCCGGGGCCGGGGCGTGTGATCGGCAACATCCTGATCAACGATCCGCGCATTGGCGGGGTTGCCTTTACCGGTTCGACAGAAACCGCACAGGTCATCAATCAGGCAT
>CAMPHD010000342.1 GCA_946885765.1 uncultured Thalassospira sp. | reverse complement strand
ACCAATGACAATGCCGCACCGGCATTGGTTTCCTGCACAATGCCGCTTGTCGGGCCTGCACCGACTTCTTCAAACAGCCGCACAACATCCAGAAGCGTCGTTCGCTTGGCATTGCCACAGAAACGATAAACGCCGCCGGCCCCGCGGACCGATTCAACCAGCCCCGCCCGGCCCAGATCGCGCAGGACCTTTGCCAGATGGTTGGTCGAAATATTGTATCTCTCGGCGATTTCGGATGCCGAAAGCTGCCGGTCGGTATCCTCGGCCAGTTCCAGCACGGCATATAATGCGAACAGGGTCGCCTTTTGCAAAGACATCATGGCGTTACACCCCTTCGTCCATATCGGTTTCAAGCTGGATAAAGGGTCCGGCCATCATGCCCTGTGCGCGGAAAAACGACATAAGGTCGGTCGCATCGCGCGGGATCATGGTGCGGATCTTGGTCACACCGGCCTTGCGGAAACAGCGGCAGATTTCGGTGTAAAGAATGCTGCCGATCCCGCCCATGCGCAAATTCGGCTCGACACTGACGGTGCCGACCCAGCCGCACGGGACCGAGTTGAATTCCCACGACCGGACTTCCCCGAAAATACAGCCCAGCAACGTGTCGCCTTCTTCGGCAACCAAGAAAAACCGGGAATCCTTGCGATTGCCATAACGGGTGAACAGATCATCCCAATATTCCGGCTTGCGAAGGCCCGTTGTGCGGTCGTCAAGTGCGACCACATTGGCAAGGTCATCCTTGACCGCCGGACGAATATTGATTTTATGCTCGCCAATCGAGACCAGGTTATATCCCGGTGTATCTTGCGCAGCGTCCACCACGTAATGCCTTTCTTGTCCTGCAGGTTGGCAAAATCCCAACCCCCGCTCCTGACAGGAGAATACCCATAGTAAAAATACGTAAATTGGTACGATTATACTACACTGTCATTACCACGCGCGGCAACGATAAGTTCCGCCGCAGGTGCGAACAAAGCAAAGCAATGCAAGGATTTGAACCACATAACCCCGATATTTGTTCTGTGCAAGTCCTAACGCTTTCGGCACCGCAAACCAGACTGTTCTGCCATGCCCCGCAACCGGGAATTTCGGCTTCCTCTGGTCCGGCCTCGAAATCACAATTTGTTACCGTAAAAACATCGCGCCCCGATCACGCAAGGATTGACAGGAACGCGAAGTCATGGCTTATCGCCCAGCATAAATTTTGCGCTGGGCAGGTCACTTTCGCAAAGTTCGACCCGGCACGAAATGGACCGGAATTGCAGCAACATCTATCGAGTATAAGGAGTGGGGCACGCCATGGCGCGCAACGGTTTCGACGCAATTGATCGCAAAATTCTTCGCGAGATTCAGGAAGACGGGCGCATCTCGATGGTCGAACTGGCCGACAAGGTCGGTCTTTCCGTGTCCCCCTGCCTGCGCCGCCTGCGCAAGCTCGAAGAAAGTGGTGTGATCCGCAAATATGTCGCCCTGCTGGCCCCGTCGCATCTGCATCTGGGTGTGAATGTCTTTGTCACCGTATCCCTGACCCAGCATGACGAACCGTCGCTGCGCCGTTTTGAAACCGCCGTGCAATCCCACCCGGAAATCGTCGACTGCTACGCCATGGTCGGCAATCAGGATTACATGATGCGCATTGTCGTGCAGGACCCGGCCGCCTATCAGCGTTTCCTGTCCGAAGTCATGATGAAGCTGCCCGGTGTCGCCAATATCAAATCAAGCTTCACCCTGCACGAAGTCAAAAACAGCACCACCCTGCCCGTGCCGGAGGCATAAGGCACACCACATTCCGGCGCATATAGCCGAAATCCGCCCTAAACCGTGGCAATCCGGCGAACAGGAATGATCGTCGGAAACAGCACCGCAAGCGTCACCCCGCGCAGCAGGAAAAACGCGTTAAACGACGCCCACAGCAGATGGTTGCTGTCCGCTACCACAGCACCCCACGCCATCCCGGCATAGATCGCCACCGACAAAAGCATCATGTTGCGCCAGTGCTTGGTCTGCATCGCGCCCAGAAACACCCCGTCGAACTGAAAACCAAGCACCCCGGTAATCGGCAACATCACCGCCCACAGCAAATAGCTGTAAGATGCCGCGCGCACTTCCGGGATCGAGGTCAGGCCATCAATGATCCACGGGCCCATAAGGCCAAAGATCGCCGCCATCACCACCGCCGATGCAATCGCCCAGATCGTTGTTTTGCGCACCGCCCACAGGAACTGTCTGCGCCGTTCCGCCCCATAGGCCTGCCCGACAAGCGTTTCCGCCGCATGGGCAAAACCGTCCAGCGCGAAAGAGCCAAACATCAGGAAATTCTGCAACACCGCATTCGCTGCCAGCGTCACCTCACCAAAGCGGGCGGAAAAACTGGTAAACAGGGCAAACGCCGATGTAAGCGCCATGGTGCGCACAAAGATATCGCCATTGATTTTCATCAGGCGCGCCAGTTGGGTACGATCAAAAACACCGATCCCGCGCCACGTCCCGCCAAGCCGTTTTAGATGCGGCTGCATCAAAAACCAGCCCAGCATCACACCGGAATAATCGGCAATCACGGTTGCCCCGGCAACCCCTTTGACGTCCCAGCCAAAGCCCTGCACAAACAGGATATCAAGGACCATGTTCAGGCTGTTTAAAACCACCTGAAATATAAACACCGCGCGCGCGTCGCGCATCGCCAGCAACCAGCCCAGCATGCAGTACTGCATCAATGTCGCGGGCGATGCCCAGATACGCACATGGAAATAATCCCGTGCTGCCGCCTCGACCGCCGCTGTAGGCTGGATCAAGGCCATGGCAAGCTCGATGATCGGCCATTGCAATACCATGACCGCAAGCCCCGCCGTCACCGCAATCAGCGCCGCACGGGCAAAAACCGCCCTTACCCCGTTCGGGTCACGCCGCCCATAGGCCTGTGCCGCAAGCCCGGTGGTCGCCATGCGCAAAAAGCCAAAGCTCCAGAACACATAGGAAAAAATCAGCGCCCCGACCGCAACCGCGCCGATGTAATGCGGGCTGTCCAGATGACCGACCACAGCGGTATCAACCGCGCCAAGCAACGGAACAGTGGCATTGGACAGAATAATCGGCAGGGTCAACGCCAGAACGCGTCGATCCCCCTTGCCGACCCAGCGGCGCGTGCGGCTCACAGGGGAACTCGTCGGGGAACTCATCGGGGCCTCGGAAAATCGTCTGATCGGATGGGGCGAATGCCGGACAGGCCGGAGGATTTCTTGTGACACAGTTTATCGCCGTGCAAAAGGCACCTTTGGGCCTGTTATGCATCAAAGAATCCACATTGTGGAATACCATCTGCATCTCGTTCGCCCTTTAGGCGATTTTTCCTGATCCGGCCCCTGGCCTCAACATGCACCTGACATGAATCTGCATGACATGTTTTCTTCACAATTCCCGTCAAATGACTGTGAAACTGCAATAAATTTGTGACAGGAATTTCTACTATTTGGTCATGATTGCTGTCTAAAATACTATCCCAATGAATAGTTCGCTATCGCAAAATCACACTTTATTGACAGAAATCCTGATCGGTTCTGGCTATACCGTGCCAATCATCCACAAACTTATCCACAGGTTATATCGCAATGCGGATCACGGCCCTTTTCCGTGATTCACATGTCCGATTCATCGCCATCCGGGCATTTGTCCGACCGATCTGCCATTTGGCCCGAAGCAATACATGGCAAACCGATCATCTTTTGTATTGTCAGGGGTATGCCGCCGGTCAAATCGCTGTCACTGGAAACCGCCAGACATAAAAAGACTGGCCGTTGCGACGCAGCATTGCTAATCAGGAACAAAGACAAACAAAGGGATCTGATCTGACATGACCGCCGAAACCGCATTGAACGGACCGATGCTGCCGGCCGCATCAGGCACGACCAAAAGCATCGTGATCCTGCTGCATGGCTATGGCGCAGACGGCAATGACCTGATCGGGCTGGCACCGCATTTTGCCCGTGCCCTGCCCGACACCGCGTTTTATT
>CAMPHD010000341.1 GCA_946885765.1 uncultured Thalassospira sp. | reverse complement strand
AAAACGGCCATGACTGGTTTGTCCATTTTGGCAAGGCGGGAACCGACATCCTGATTGCGCCGATCCCACCCTCTTTCACGCCTCCCGATCATCGGCCTGACTTTGATGATCGCCCGATTGATCTTCTGTGGTGCGGGCGACCGACACGCTCTAAGGGCTTTGATACCTTCCTTGAAATCGCAAGCCAGCTTCATCGCAATGGGACTGCCAAAAACATCCTGATCGTCGGAGCGAACCATCACAATGATATTACGGGCCGGTTGACCCGCATGGGGTTAAGCGCGGTTACCAAACTTGTGGAAAACGTCACGCCCTCGAAACTTCCGGCTCTTTACCAGCAGACCAAGCTCTGCCTCCTGCCCAGCCGCAATGATGCCTATGGCGTCACCGTGATCGAGGCGATTGCATGTGGCTCGGTCGCAATGGCGAGCAATCAGGTCGGCTGCGCCCGTGATGTTCTGGGATCGCCTGAAATCCTGGCTTGCAACATCCTGTCCGCGTGGATTGATGCGGCCACCAGACTGCTTCGCGATCAGGCAGCATGGCAGGAAACGCAAACCGCGCAGCATTCGCGCATCACCCGCAACAATCCCGCCCATCACGCCGAAACACTCTGGCAGGCCTGCCTTAGGGCGACGAACCGGACGGAGGCCGCCTGATGCATCAACACCTTTCCAAGGCCAATGCCCCCATCTGGATGATCGGTCGCAATGACCAGTTCCGCATTCTCGCAGCCCATCTGGCACACCATAACCGGCTGATCCGCTGGGACAGTTTCTGGCGTCATGACGGCAATGGCCTGATCACGCCGCCGGCAAGTCGTGTCGATCCGACCCTCGCCAATATTCCAGGCCGCCATCTCCTGCCCGACCTTCTGGGCAGGGCCGCCCAAAAACTGCGCCTGCCTGCGCGCAATCTTTATTCCGATCTACCGCTATCATGGCTGGCACGTACCCATATGCCCGATGCCCGCATTCTGCACGGACAGGGCAACTACAGCCTGCCCGCCATGCAAGCTGCCCGCGCACATGACATGGTCATCATTTCGGATGTCACCGGCCAGCTTGCCCCCATCCGCCACCGCCAGCTTGTCGATGAATATCGCGATCACGGTTTGCGTTATCGCGAAATATCGAACTTCCTTGCCCGCCGCCGGATCGCCGAAGCCCGCTTTGCCGATGGTGTTTTCGCCCCGTCGGATACGGTCGCTGCCGGGCTTGAGGAATGCGGCATCGATCCCGCCCGCATTCATCTGGTGCCCTTTGCCTCCGGCCTGTGCACGCAGCTTTTAAACTGCAAACGCCCAATGCAAAGGCGCAGCTCCATCCGTCTGCTTTATGTCGGCAATATCGCGATTGCCAAGGGCATCCGGATATTGATCGAAGCCTTTCGAACCCTGCGCACCCGGCTTGGTCCGACCCTCACGCTGGACCTGATCGGCCCAGCCCAGCCTTGTGCCCTTGCCTATCCTGCCAAACTGCCACAGGGCTGCGTCTGGCACGGTCCACTCTCGCAAACAGAGCTATCCCGTCATTTGACCGCCGCCGATATCTTTGTTTTTCCCAGCCTGTCGGAAGGCAGCAGCCTTGCCGTGCTCGAAGCCATGGCCGCCGGATGTGCCGTGATCGCAACCCCGGATGCCGGAAGCCCGATCAAGCATGACCAAACCGGCATCCTGATCCCGCCACGCAATAGCGAGGCGCTTGTCGATGCCATCCATGACCTTCAAGCAAATCCCATCAAACGCAAATCCCTTGGCAAAGCCGCCCGTCAGCAGATATCTGCCGACATCATGCAAGGCTATGGCAACCGGGTTGAGGCCGCCTATGACAGGGTGCTTGTTCGCCATGCATAGGCTGTATCCCCTCTGGCTTTTGATCGCCAATCTGGTTGCGCGCCTCGGCGGTATGGTCATTCTGCTTTTGATCGGCCATCATTTTGCTCCAGATCAGCTTGCCGGTTATTTCACCGCCCTTGCCACCATTGGGCTTGTCGTAACCATCGCGCAGGCCGGGTGTGGCCCGCTTCTGATCCGGCTCTATCAAACCCGCCAGATGAAGGTGGTACTCGCCATCTGCGCGCTGCGCGTGGCTTTGGCGCTTGCAGCAACCGCATTCGCCATCACCACCACCGATATCCCCATATCGCCGATCCTGCTGATGCCACTTGCCGCAGCCCTTGCCCCGGACTGGATCATCACCGGACACGGCCAGCTTTCTAGAATCGCCCTGATCGCCGTTTTTGGCCAGATCGCCGGGATCGTCACCGCCGTAATAGCCACTGCAACCGACAGCAATCTGGCCCTTTTTGCCGTTGCCCCCGCAATATCACTGGCAAGCCTCATCGCTGGCTCCCTCTTTGCCCTGCGTGAACAAGTCCCCCAGCAAACCGCTGTCAGCAAACTCACCCGCAACCATGCGATCAACCTGATCGGTTTCACCCTGCTTGCCGGGGCACTGCCCAATCTTGACTTCGTATTTCTCGGGCGAAACCTGCCCGATGCAGCGCACGACAATCTGATGTTGGCCCAACGCATTTTCCTGATCACTGCGGCCATCATCGCCAGCATTTCGGCAGCATTGTTTGCCAAACGACAGGCCGGGTTGCTCCGTGATATCTGGCTTATCACACCGCCGCTTGCCATGACTGCGATACTGCTGTTCATCCCCGAAACGCTTGTCCTGCTATTTTACGGCACAACCAATGCCGACCTCGTTACCTTGCTGCGCACAGGTGCCTTCTGGCCCGTACTTCTCGCCATGATCTCGCGTCAAACCCTGATCTCGCAGGAAACCGAGAACCGGCTGTTCCCCGGATGGCTGTGCCTTGCTTTATTGGTCTTCTCTGGCGCGGTTCTTCCGGCTTTTACCCATGAAGCCGACGCCGTGATCGTCATGCAGCTTCGCCTGACCCTGTGCCTAATTCTGATCGCGGCCTGCCACCGCAATCCCATTTTAGGGAGCAAACCGGCATGAAGAAATTGCAGGTCCAAATCATCAATGACCGCCTTATCACAGGTCAGTATGGCAATATCCGTTTCGGACCGTGGGGCTTTGAATGCTCTGACCGGCAGTCCTTCCTGACCCTGACCGACCAATGCCGCAATGCCCGCCAAATTGGCGATTATTGGCAGCTTTCCGAAGGCGACTGGGCACTTGATTACCACACCAGCCAAACAGATCCGAACACGCTGCACATCCGGGCGACACTCACCGCCCTTCGTGATGGGCTACTGCAGGATGCCGTTATCCGGCTGGTCTTTGACAAATCCGCCATTCAAACCGGCGAAATCGCCGGTCGCAAATATCGCCACACCGACAGTGACAGATACCACCTTTACCCCGTCCACACCGCCCAACTGACCGGGACCGATGGCACGGTCTTATCCGTCACCCTTGATCGTCACGCCGGGGCAGGCCGCTTTGCGCCTTATATGTACCTGCGCGATCAGGGCGATCACTGGATCATTCACGCCCGCCTGCTACCAGTTAATCCGGTTGATTACGTCTGGCTGCGTTGGGCCAACCGATTTTTCACCCTGTCCGCCCCGCATTGGTTTGCGCATCTGATCTGGAAATGTCCGGGTGGCAAAGCCGCTATCTGGCGCCTGCGCGAACGACTTGGCCGACACTGCCCCGAAATACAGGCTGTACCGCTTAACAACATTAAATCCGGTCAATCCCTGCTGCTGGAGGTCACATGTCGCTTCCCGTAAGCTCCGCCGATTTGGAAGAACGCTGCTTTCGCCTTGCACGTTTGATTGCCGATCAACTGGCCGATCAGCAATGCGAAAACGGCAACTTCGCGCAGCACAGCTTTTACGCCAAGGCCTATGCCACGGCTCTTTGGCAAAATCTGGGTGACGCCCGCTACATCCCAAAGAATATGGCGGCGATCAATGCCCTGAAAACCGAAAAGCAGGACCGCCACTATCACCGTGAATTCATCGAATACGCATTGAAAAATTGCCCGAACACAGACAACGAAACCCGCAATGCCATCTTGCGAAACGCCCTCTACCAATCAC
>CAMPHD010000340.1 GCA_946885765.1 uncultured Thalassospira sp. | reverse complement strand
ACGGCCCATGCGGCAATCACTACCGAGGCCATCTGGAACGGCGCAACCGACAGAAGCTGATCAATGGCAAAGCCGATACTTGGCCCAAGCTGATGAGGCACAAAAATGCCAATCACCAGCAGGATCGCGCCAACGCTGATCCAGACACGGTCAAGGGATTTGCCCGATCTGGCGACACGGCGCAGTGTCAGTGCAATTTCAGTCATATCTATATCCCTAGAATAATAGTTATGTTGACCCAAAAAAAGAGGCGACTAGACCGCGTCCTCTTTTTCTTCGGCTTCCACACCGATGCAACATTCCGCAACCAGCGCATCAAGCACGTCGCGAATCGCCACGACATCCGCATGATTGACCGTTTCGCGCCCGTGGCGTTCCTGCCAGACCAGACCGGCCTGCACCAGCGCACCAAGATGATGTGCCAATGTCGATGCCGGCAATCCGGTATGTCGGCCAATCTCGCCTATGTTCAGGCCCGTCGCACCAACCCGCACCAGCAGGCGGAAAATCCGCAGTCGGGCAGAATGACCAAGGGCGGCAAACGCCGTTGCAATATTGTCGGTGTCTCTCATGGGGAAAATGATATAACTATAAAACTAGTTTTGTCATCTTTTTTCTGAATTCCTGATCGGCGAACCGGATGTCGCAAACTTGTCATTTGACTTCGACACAATATGTCGATATTTCCCGACATATGGAAATAAATACAGCAATCAGCGCCCTTGGCGCACTGGCACAGGAACATCGTCTGGCAGCATTCAGGCTTCTGGTGCGCGTGGGCGAAGACGGCATGGCAGCAGGTGATCTCGCGCGCAGTCTTGCGGTCCCGCACAACACCATGTCGACCCATCTGTCGGTTCTAAGCCAGGCCGGACTGATCACGTCGCAACGCAATGGCCGGTCGATCATCTACCGGATCGTCCCAGATGTGATGCGCGATCTTCTGGGCTTTCTTGCCGATGATTGCTGTCAGGGCCGCCCGGAACTGTGCGGTATCACGGTTCCCGGCAAAACATCGACCTCGACCTGTTGCTGAAACGCCAAACCGGCATAACCGGACGGAGACATCATTATGGCTGGCGGTACCTATAATATCCTCTTCCTGTGTCAGGGAAATTCGGCGCGTTCCATCATGGCCGAGGCCATCCTGAACCGCGAAGGCGCGGACCATTTCCATGGCTTTAGCGCCGGGGCGCATCCCCGCGGCCATCTGCACCCCTATACGATCGACCTTCTTGAAAGCCTCGGCCATGATCCGTCGGTCTTTTCATCCAAACCGATGGAAGTCTATTCCGGGCAGGACGCGATCAAATTTGATTTCGTCTTCACGGTCTGCGACCAGACGGCAAAGGAAAGCTGCCCGATTTTCCCCGGCTCGCCGATGACAGCCCATTGGGGCGTACCCGACCCGGCAGGCGCCACCGGTACCGAGGCCGAAATCCGCCTCGCCTTTGCCGATGCCTATCGCATGCTGCGCAACCGGATTTCGATTTTCACAAGCCTGCCTTTTGCGTCCCTTGACCGGATGTCGTTGAAACGCAAACTCGACGATATCGGCAAAACCGGACTGCCAGAAAGCGAAAGTGCCTGAAGATGACGACCGAAGCCGACACCGCCCCGATGGGAATTTTTGAACGCTATCTGACGATCTGGGTTGCCGCCAGCATCATCGTCGGCATCGGTCTTGGCGAACTGTTCCCCTATATCTTTCAGATGATCGGCGGCCTGACGGCTTATGAAATCAATCTGCCGGTCACGGTTCTGATCTGGCTTATGATCGTGCCGATGCTGATGAAGGTCGATTTTCATGCCCTGCACGAAGTCGGCCGCCAATGGCGCGGCATCGGTGTGACGCTCGGCGTCAACTGGCTGATCAAGCCATTTACCATGGCGGCCCTTGGCTGGCTGTTTATCGGCATCGTTTTTCGCCCGTTCCTGCCCGAAACCGAGATCGAAAGCTATATCGCCGGGCTGATCCTGCTGGGAGCGGCCCCCTGCACCGCGATGGTCTTTGTCTGGTCGCATCTGACACGCGGCGATGCGAATTTCACGCTAAGCCAGGTCGCGCTTAACGATACGGTGATGATTTTCGCCTTTGCGCCGATTGTCGCTTTGCTGCTGGGTATTTCCGCGATTACCGTGCCGTGGGAAACCCTGACGATTTCGGTCATTGCCTTTATCGTCATTCCGTTGATCGCCGGTCAGGCGATCCGCAACCGCGTTTTGCAGGGCGGCACTGATCGGCTGAAACGGTTCGAGGCCAAGCTGGCCCCGGTTTCGATGGCGGCCCTTCTGGCGACGCTGGTATTGCTGTTTGCCTTTCAGGGCAAACAGATCATCGCCCAGCCGCTGATCATTGCCATGCTGGCCGTGCCGATTATTCTGCAAACCTATTTCATTGCCGCCATTGCCTATGGCGCGAACAAGTTTCTGGGCGTTGAACATCGCATTGCTGCCCCGTCAGCGATGATCGGGGCATCGAATTTCTTTGAACTGGCGGTCGCCACCGCGATTGGCCTGTTTGGTTTTTCATCGGGTGCGGCCCTTGCCACCGTTGTCGGCGTTCTGGTCGAAGTCCCTGTCATGCTCTCACTGGTGGCGATTGCCAACCGGTCGCGCCACTGGTTTCCGGCCTCTGATATCACCCGCATCCCGGAGACCTCGAAATGAGCAGCAAAATCCGTATCGGCATCAACGGCTTTGGCCGCATGGGCCGCCTTGCCCTGCGCGCGGGCTGGGGCCATCCCGACCTTGAATTTGTCCATATCAACGAAATCAGCGGCGGGGCAAAAACCGCCGCCCACCTGCTGGAATTCGATTCCGTACACGGGCGCTGGGATCATCCGGTGACCTGTATTGATGATGCTGCGGTCGTCATTGATGACCAAACCTCCCTGACCTTTTCCGAAAATGCCACACCGGGCGATACCGACTGGGTCGGGCTGGGCTGCGACATCGTTCTGGAATGCACCGGCAAATTCAAAACCCCGGAAACGCTTCAGCCCTATTTCGATCAGGGTGTGAAAAAGGTCATCGTCGCCGCCCCGGTCAAGGAAGGCGCGCTTAACATCGTTTATGGCGTGAATGACGATCTTTATGATCCGGCAGTCCATCACCTGCTGACTGCGGCAAGCTGCACGACAAACTGCCTTGCCCCGGTGGTCAGGGTCATCCACGAAAAACTCGGCATCGTGCATGGGTCGATTACCACCATCCATGATGTGACCAACACGCAAACCATCGTTGACCTGCCGCACAAGGATCTGCGTCGCGCCCGGTCCAGCCTGCAATCGCTGATCCCAACCAGCACCGGCTCGGCCACCGCCATCACCATGATCTATCCGGAACTGACCGGAAAGCTGAACGGGATTGCCGTGCGCGTGCCGTTGCTCAACGCATCGCTGACCGATTGCGTGTTCGAGGTCGCCTGCGATACCGATGTCGAAACCGTCAATGACCTGCTGCGCACCGCATCGGAAACCTATCTTGCCGGGATACTCGGGTACGAGGATCGCCCGCTGGTCAGTTGCGATTATCTGAACGACCCCCGGTCCTCGATCATCGATGCCGGATCAACCATGGTGATCGACAAACGGCAGGTCAAAATCTTCGCTTGGTATGACAATGAATGGGGCTATGTCTGCCGGATGGTCGATCTGGCCGCCAAGATCGCGCAAAGCCTGTAGGATTCTTTTCATGTCATCCGCCATTCGCAACTATGCCCTTGTCACATCCGCCTATTGGGGTTTCACCCTGACGGACGGGGCATTGCGCATGCTGGTCCTGCTGCATTTCAATGACCTTGGATATTCCGCCTTTGAAATAGCCCTTTTATTCGTCCTTTATGAATGCGCCGGGATCATCACCAATCTGGTTGGCGGCTGGCTGGCACAGGCGCGCGGCCTGCGCTTTACCCTGTTTGCCGGGCTGATCACCCAGATCGCCGCCCTTTCCGCCCTGTCTTTGACCAGTGAAAACTGGCTGCCGTGGATATCGGTTGCCTATGTCATGGGCCTGCAGGCCGCATCGGGTGTGGCCAAGGACCTGACCAAAAT
>CAMPHD010000339.1 GCA_946885765.1 uncultured Thalassospira sp. | reverse complement strand
CCACCATTCCGGCGGGCTTCAACCTTGCGACCACGGGCAACAAGAGCCTCGGCCAGCGCGATAAATCCGCGTTGGCGCGATCCCAGAGGGCGGGCTTCACGATCCTTGGGATCAAAGCCGATGGAACGATCAAGCATCAATATTTTCATACAAATGTTCTATCGGTTCCCCGGTAATTTATGAAGGCTTTTCTTGTGGCGGATTGCTTTTTCCTTTGCCAAACCACCCCTTGCCAAATGCCCCCCATTGCCCCACATTTCGGCCAACGAATTCCGATAAGCCGGAGCCATAAGAATTATGAGTGAGACTTTATACGCCCCCCTGCCTGACCGGGCGATTATCCGGGTCAGCGGGCCTGATCGCGTCAGCTTCCTTCAGGGGCTGGTGTCGAACAATATCGAAAAAATCACGGCTGATCATTCCGGCTATGGCGCGCTTCTGACGCCGCAGGGAAAGTTCCTGTTTGATTTCTTTGTCTATCAGCAGGACGAGGACAGCCTTCTGATTGAATGCGAACGTGGCGAAGATGGTGCCCGCGCGGCCGAACTGTTCAAAAAACTGCGTATGTATAAATTGCGCGCCAAGGCCGAACTGACCGACGTCAGCGAAAGCTATGACGTCATTGCCGTCTTCGGCGATGGTGCCCTTGCCGCACTTGACCTGCCCGATACGCCCGGTGCCACCGCACCACTTGCCGACGGGATCAAGGCCGTTGATCCGCGCCTGAGTGCGATGGGGGCGCGCGTGTTGCTGCCCAAGAACGAACTGGCACAGATGGCCGCCATCGGCGCCACCGAAAGTGATGAAAAAACCTATCATCAGCATCGTGTGCTGCTTGGCCTGCCCAATGGCAGCGAGGAAATGGAAATCGACCGCGCCATCCTGCTTGAAAACGGGTTCGAGGAACTGGGCGGCGTTGATTTCAAAAAGGGCTGCTATATGGGGCAGGAACTGACCGCGCGCACCAAATATCGCGGACTGGTTCGCAAACGCTTGCTGCCGATCACTATCACCGGCCCGGCACCGGAAATCGGCACCCTGATCATGAATGGCGACAAGGAAGCCGGCACCATCCGCAGCATCCATGGCGATGCGGGTCTTGCCCTGATCCGGCTGGAACGGATCGGCGATGATGCCGACCTGACGGCGGGGGATGCCAAAATTTCAGTCAGCATTCCCGACTGGGTCAATTTGCCGGAAACGGCGGCCTGATCCAACAATCATTGCCTCATTAAATACAAACGGCGGCAGAATTTCTGCCGCCGTTTGCTTTTTCATCCTGCCAATCAGCAGGTTTATTTCTTGAGCGCTGCCTGTGCGGCGGCAAGACGCGCAATCGGTACGCGATAGGGTGAACAGGACACGTAATCCAGCCCCTGCGCCTCGCAGAAGGCGATGGACGATGGATCGCCGCCATGTTCGCCGCAGATGCCAAGCTTGATATCGCCGCGTGTCTTGCGGCCACGTTCAGCCGCAATGCTGACCAGTTCGCCCACCCCTTCCTGATCCAGCGAGACGAACGGATCACCGGCAAAAATATCCTTGGAAATATAGGTATCAAGGAACCGGGATGCGTCATCACGCGAAAGACCAAAGGTCGTCTGGGTCAGATCGTTGGTCCCGAAGCTGAAAAACTCGGCTTCTTCGGCAATTTCACCGGCCCGAAGGGCGGCGCGCGGCAATTCGATCATCGTGCCGACAAGGAATTCGAGCTTGGCTGCTTTATCGGCCTCGACCTCGCGGGCAACCCTGATGATCGCGGCCTTGAGTATTTCGAGCTCTTTCTTGCCAACGATCAGCGGGATCATGATTTCCGGAATGACCGGATCGCCGCCATCCTTTGAAACCTCAATCGCGGCTTCGAATATCGCACGCGCCTGCATTTCATAGATTTCCGGATAGCTGATGCCAAGACGGCAGCCGCGATGCCCCAGCATCGGGTTGGCTTCGGACAGTTCCAGCAACCGGCGACGCACGACGACCTCTGCCACACCTGCCGCATTGGCGACCTCGGCAATTTCGTTGTCGCCATGCGGCAGGAATTCATGCAATGGCGGATCCAGCAGACGGATCGTGACCGGCAAGCCCTTCATGATCCGGAACAGGTCAATAAAGTCCTGACGCTGATAGGGCAGAAGTTTATCAAGTGCCGCACGACGGCCCTTTTCCGTATCGGCCAGGATCATTTCACGCATGGAAATGATGCGTGCCGGGTCAAAGAACATATGTTCGGTCCGGCAAAGGCCGATCCCCTCCGCCCCGAAACCGCGCGCGGTTGCCGCATCATCAGGCGTTTCGGCGTTGGTACGGACCTTAAGACGGCGCACGCCATCCGCCCATTCCATCAATTGCGAAAAATCACCAGACAGGTCGGGTTTCAGTGTCGCCACCTCGCCCAGCATCACCTCGCCTGTCGCACCGTCAAGGGTGATGACATCCCCTTCTTTCAGGGTCACACCGCCTGACATCATGGTTTTGCTGGCATAGTCAATCTTGACCTGACCGGCACCGCACACGCACGGCGTCCCCATGCCGCGTGCCACGACGGCCGCGTGGCTGGTCATGCCGCCGCGCGATGTCAGAATACCTTCGGCGGCGTGCATGCCGGCAATGTCTTCGGGGCTGGTTTCGATACGCACCAGAATGACCTTTCGGCCCCGGTTCTGCACCCATTCCTCGGCGACCTCGGCGGAGAAAACAATCTGTCCGGATGCCGCACCGGGCGATGCCGGAAGCCCCATGCCGATCACCTTCCGATCCGCATCGGGATCAAGGGTCGGGTGCAGCAACTGGTCAAGCTGTGCCGGATCGACACGGCGAAGGGCGTCTTCGCGCGAGATCACATTGGCCTGGCACATTTCAACCGCGATGCGAAGGGCGGCCTTGGCAGTACGTTTGCCCGCACGGGTCTGGAGCATGTAAAGCCTGCCGGACTCGACGGTGAATTCCATGTCCTGCATGTCGCGATAATGGGCTTCAAGCCTGTCGCGAATATCGCAAAGCTCGCCAAAGACGCCGGGCATGGCTTCTTCCATCGACAGAAGGTCGGAACCGGACTCTTCACGTTCGATTTTGGTCAATGGGGCCGGGGTACGGATCCCCGCCACAACATCCTCGCCCTGCGCATTGATCAGATATTCGCCGTAGAAACGGTCTTCGCCAGTCGACGGATTGCGCGAGAAGCAGACACCGGTCGCACAATCATCGCCCATATTGCCAAATACCATGGCCTGAACATTGACCGCCGTGCCCCAGCTTGCCGGGATGTTGTGCAGACGGCGGTATGTGTTGGCGCGCGCGTTCATCCAGCTTCCGAAAACCGCGCCAATCGCACCCCAAAGCTGTTCGCGCGGGTCCTGCGGGAAGGGACGCCCAAGTTCGGCATCGACCTTTTTCTTGAAGCCCTGAACAACCGCCTGCCAGTCATCGGCACCCATTTCGGTATCAAGGACATAGCCCTTGTCTTCCTTGTGGATTTCAAGGATTTCCTCGAAATGGTAGTGATCAACGCCAAGGACCACATCGCCATACATCTGAATAAAACGGCGATAGCTGTCATACGCAAAACGGCGATCCCCAGAGACCGCCGCCAAACCTTCAACCGTTTCGTCATTCAGGCCCAGATTAAGAACCGTATCCATCATGCCCGGCATCGAGGCACGTGCACCGGAACGAACCGACACCAGCAACGGGTCCTTGGGATTGCCAAATTTACGACCGACCAGGGCTTCGACAGCGGCAAGCGACTTTTCGACTTCGGCTTCAAGACCGTCGGGATAGGCACGGTCATTGTCATAAAACGCCGTGCAGACTTCGGTCGTGATGGTAAAGCCGGGCGGGACCGGAAGGCCGAGATTGCTCATCTCGGCAAGGTTGGCACCTTTGCCGCCCAAAAGCTCGCGCATATCGGAACGTCCTTCGGCGCTACCGCCACCGAAGCCGTAAACCCATTTGGTCATCTTGCCTTTTCCTCATCTGGTCAAGGCGATCCGGCAAATCCGGGGTCCCTGACCCTATTTATGACTCGATCTTCGAGAAATCGGCAATGTCATGCAAGGCAGTGCGAATTTGCGCCAGCAGCTTTAGGC
>CAMPHD010000338.1 GCA_946885765.1 uncultured Thalassospira sp. | reverse complement strand
CCCAGGTCGAGGTATTTTCAGAGGCCACCAGTGTCACCGGCCTGATCGTGACCAAACTTGACGGGACCGCAAAGGGCGGTGTCGTCGTTGCGCTGGCCGAGAAATTTGGCAAGCCGGTTCACGCGATCGGGGTGGGCGAAAGTGCCGAGGACCTCCGCCCGTTCGAGGCAAAATCATTTGCCCGCAGTCTGGCCGGGCTGGAAGACTAAGTCTGGGCCGGACGGGAAAGGCACGATTTCGGATTTTGCTATTCCTGAAAATCGTGCAGTTGCTGTTGCAAATTCTCGATCAGCTTTTGCATATCTGCCAGAGGTGCGGCTATGTCGTCAGGCACTTTATCGATGGCGCATGCCGCAAGTGCATCATTGATCAAGGCCGACTGGGTTTTTAACCCGCGCGCAAGCCGTTGATCGGCGTCGGGCAGCATCCATGACATTGCCCGGTCTCGTAATTGTTCCAGACTGTGCAAATCCGGATCGGGCGACGATGTCGGCAAGCCATATGGACGTAATGCCAGTTCAAGGCGACGATTGATATCGCGCAAATAATTGGCTGTGTCATGGCAGATCGCCTTCATGCTGCTATCGGTTGCCAGTGGGTAGATGGCCGACAGACGCAGCGAAAGCCCAAGCGCATCAAGGGCAATGTCATTGACGACTTCCTGATCGTGAAATGATGCATTCCGGTCCGTTTCGCCGTGAAAGGCATTTGGCGCAAAAACCGGAAAGACTTTTGTCACCAGCGTAAAGCGGGCTGGCAGTTTGCTGATGATTTCGCCGTCCGCCAGGATCGGTTCGCCTTCAGCCCCTTCGACGTGGATTTCATCGCATTCCTGACTGATGGCATAATTGCTGTCATCGATCGAGCCGAATAGCAATTCGGCAGCGATATCCATGCCTGATAATGTGTCAACATTGGCCTGAATGGCAAACATGTGAAGTTTACCATCATCAAGGCGCTTGTTCTCGCGCGGGCGCAGGCCACCGCCAAAATACTGACCGTTGGTAACCGTCAATTGGCGCAGTTTCAAATCCTGTGGCGGGTTTTTCCCGCATGTAACGCTAAGTTCCAGCGGTTTCATTTCATGCCAGCTTTGCCAGTTTGCCACGGCGTAGCTGATCGCGCCGGTCCACCGTTTCAAATTCGGATCGATGCGTTTTCTGGCATCGGCCGGAACCCCGATGCTTGCCGCATTGACAAAGCTTTGGCCGTTGACCCGTCCGATATCAAGCATGGCAATTTGCCCGTTAATCGTGGCCCGTGCGGCCTGAAGGATATCATCAGGAATATAAAGGCTTCGGGCAAAATCGTTGGCCGTGCCAAGCGGCAGGGGGATCATGACCACCCCAGCCTTGATTACCGCGTCCAGTACGGCATTGATCGTGCCATCCCCGCCCCCGATAACGACGACATCGCCAACCACGCATGACGTATCGATAAAGGCGTTCATCGCGCCAGGATCGTCACACAGTTCAAGCTCGGCTGTGTAACCGGCATCCTCGAATATCTCGCGCAAAGGCTGCGCGCCACTATCGCGCCATTCATCGGGCATCTTGTGACGTGTCAGAAGAATGCAAACCTTGCCAGTCAGATCGGTCGATTTCATCTGGAGCCTCTGCCATATAGGGCGGGAAGTCTTGTCGGTCAGGATAAGGATAGGGAACTAGAACGGCAAGATTGCGACACAAAACCGGCGCCAATCAGGCGCCGGTTTTGTAACAGGTGGCTTAGGAAATGGTTGCGCGAAGCATCCATGCCGCTTCCTCGTGAACACCAAGGCGATCTGTCAGAAGGTCGGCGGTTTTGACGTCTTCTGCTGCTTCGGCCTCTGCCACACCGTCGCGCAACAGGCGCGAGATATGATCGTGGTCCTCAACCAGTTCCTTGATCATGTCATTGGCCGGAAGAAGTTTGGTCTGATCCTTGATGACGGAATGTTCCATCATTTCGGCCAGACCGACAGGTGCCTGAAAGCCGATTGCACGAATGCGCTCTGCCATATCGTCAATCGCTTCGTTCAGGTCCTCGTATTGCTCTTCGGTCATCTTATGAATCGAATAGAACGCAGGACCAACCACGTTCCAGTGGACGCCGCGAATCTTGGCATACAGTACGTGCGACGAGCCAATGATCTTGGTCAGCATCTTGGCCAGTTCGCGACGGTCTTTACGGTCGACACCAGTCTTGACCGGAAATTCTTTCGCAACGCTCTGCATACTGCTGTGTGCCATTTGTAACTCCTGTATCTCTTTTCACGTTCTGTTGCTCTGCCCCTGACCCGGTATCGGGCGGTCGGGCATATCCCGAACGCTTGCTATAAAAACGTCAGCAAAAAACAAAGGTTCCAGAAATTAAAATCAACACAATTGGAACATTCTTTTGCACCACCCGTTTGAAACGATAAGCAGTGCTAAACAAAAAGCGCTGTTATTTAATAACCAGGAGGTTGTGATGCTTAGCAAGACTGTTCTGATGGCTGGTACTATTATGATGTCTGTTGCGGTGGCTGCACCGGCTTATGCAGATGCACAGAAAAGCCCGGACCAGACAGGCACGATGGCAACCGACGACGCAATGAAATCGGACGCCGAAAAAATGGGTGATAAAGCCGGGGCCGAATATGAACAGGCCAAGGAATTCACCTATGAAGAGAAAAACGAGTTTCTGGCGTGGGTTGAGGAAAAATCCAACCAGCTTGGTGAGAAATATGACGAGGTCTCCGCGCGCGTAAGCGACGATAGCGAGGAGGCCGTCGATGATCTTTCTTCGACATGGGATGGCGCCAGTGAGAATCTGAACGAGGCGTATGAAAATGCCAAGGATGCATCGGCTGAAACCTGGGAAACCGTGAAAACCAATACACTTGAGGCGCTTGATAATGCCGAGCAGGCGCTCTCGGATGATCACGCCACCGAATAAGACATCACAACCTTAACTCGGTGAAGTGGTGTTCCGGGTGTCGGCGGCCCGCCCTCAGGGGCGGGCCGTTGCTCGTTTGACCTTGTTCAGTCAAAGGCGTCCATGGAAAAAGAACAAAAAAATCGAAAAAAGAGCAGCCTTGCGCAGTGGTGGCGTTTTTGGCAACTGCGTTTGGAAAAGCTGGCTGCCGGGCGCAAGGGACTTGGTGGTATTGCTGTTGCGTCGTTTCTTGAGACCACCATTATTCCTATCCCGATTGAAATCCTTATCGCACCAATCATGGCCGCATCGCGTCGGCGAGGCATTATTGTCGCGACAGTGACCTTGCTAGGCAGCATCGCAGGGGCTGTTTTTCTATATCTGATTGCTTATGGGCTTTCGGATGAATTTATCCGACCCCTTATTGAAATGGCAGGCGGGCAGCAGGAATTTCAAGAGGTGGAGCAACGGTTCGAGGCCGGTGGCTTCTGGGTTGTTTTTGCGATCAGTATCACGCCAGTGCCGATGCAGCTTGCTGCCCTTGCAGCCGGGGCAACGACATATCCCTTCTGGTTGTTTGTGATTGCCATCGGGATTTCACGCGCCTTGCGTTATTACGGTCTCTGGTTGCTGGTTCTTGGTTTTGGCGCTGGGATCGCCCGGCTTTTTGAAGGCAAGAAACCGGTAAAGGGGCAAGATGCCGACAGAAAATCTGTCCCGTAATCTGATGAAATATGAGTGTGTAAAATAACAAAGCCCGGCAATTCGCCGGGCTTTTTAACAAGATATCCGAGAATTCTCTTTGAATTATTCCGGTTCGATACGGAAATCGGTGGTGGTTTTACCTTCGGTTTCCGGATCTTCCACGTCCTCGGCGACCAGGCCACGGCGGATCAGCTCGCGAATGGCTGCTGCCCGGGTCGGCATGCGATGCTCAAACCGCCAGTCGTCGATGAATTTAAGTTCATCGTCGTCGAGCATAATCTGAAGCTTTTCAGTTCTTTTCGAGGCTGGCACGCGGGGTTCCTTATTAAGTTCAGGCGCTCCAATATGTGCCTGAAACCATTGATATGCAGCGCATTCAAAAATTTTGGAGTAACTTACGTTACCTGCGTTTTCTACATATTACAACTGCCTTGCTCAATTGCATCATTCTGAGCAACTTGCATAAGTAATGTAAAGTAATGATATAATGTTTAATGCGTATTGT
>CAMPHD010000337.1 GCA_946885765.1 uncultured Thalassospira sp. | reverse complement strand
CTGGATTGCCACATGGCCGACACCACCGGCACCGCCATGGATCAGGATGCTTTCGCCAACCCGAAGGCCTGCACGCACCACCAGTGCCTCCCACGCCGTGCCGCCGATCAGTGTGAGGCTGGCGGCTTCAAGGTGGCTGAGCGAGGCCGGTTTTTTGCCGATAATTTTTTCCGAAGCGACGTGGTATTCGGCGTAGCTTCCGTCCCCGTCAAAAATCTGCGGGGTGTACCAGACTTCATCACCGGGAACGAAGCTGGTGACACCGGGGCCGACACTTTCGACGACGCCGGAAACGTCATGCCCGGTAATGGCGGGCAGGGGCACGTAATCGGGATAGTCGCCGCGCCGGACCTGATAATCCAGCGGATTGATCGAGGTTGCGTGGACACGGACAAGGACCTGTCCGGCCTGCGGGACGGGCATGGCGACGTCCTGAAGTTCAAAGGCTTCCGGGCCGCCAAAGGATTTGAGTATTTGAGCTTTCATTTTGGTTCCTCATTTCGGTAAAAAGGGATATCGCAATTTCTCGATATATTGGGACAAAAAAACTACAGTTCTTTTCCGATGGCAGCGGCAAGAGCGCGGATGGTTGCTTCGTTCCGCTTGTAGTAGGTCCACTGCCCGATGCGTCTGACCTCGACCAGACCCACGCGTTGCAGCGTCGCAAGGTAATCGGACACCGTCGATTGCGACAGTCCGACACCTTCCTGAATACTGCTGACGCAAACTCCAACCGTGTTGACGTCGCCTTCATCCTGCGGAGGGAAGTTCTTCGCGGGCTCTTTCAAGCCTTTGAGGATTTCAAGGCGGGTCCGGTTCGAGAGGGCTTTGAATATTTCGAGCATTTCCATGAAACGAAATATATCGGGATTTTCCGATATGTCAATATGCGAAATCAACCGGGCAGGTATGCGGGGCGGTGAGGCCCTGATTGGGGCATCGGCAGATCGCGAGATGGACTCCCGCTTTCGCGGGAGTGACGGTGGTTTGGATGGTTCGACGAAAGTGATAGTGTCTTGGGTGATTTTTGTGCTGTTTTTGAATTTAGGTTCAGTCGATGAATGATCTAACGGTTGTCAGGGTCTTATCACTATTTACTGATTTCTCTGATGTTGAATATCAAAGGGAAAGTTGGTTTGGCATTGGGAAATGGGTCAGTTCCCCCGATGAAATGTGCAATGCAATCGACGATATGCTGCTGACCGAATGGGTAGAAGAGAATGCCGAAAAAATGAGCCCGTTTCTGCGCCGGTGCATTTCGGAATTTATTGCGGCTATTGATAAGCTTCCTGAAGCATCAGACCCTTGGGCCGCGTACTTTTCCGTCGAATGGATTCAAATTCGATTACAGGCGTCTGTGATTCGAGATTTGATATCCAAAGAGTTCAAAAACCAATTGGCGTTGTAAAATCAAGACGATGTTTTGTGGCGCTTGGCTTATTCGCCGGGGCGTTTGCGCGTTAAGGCCAGAACGAAGCCCATGCCAATCGCGATGCCAATCGTGGCGGAGCCGCCATACGAGATGAAGGGCAGGGTCATGCCCTTTGGCGGGACGAGTTGCAGGGTGGAGGCCATGTTGATCACGGCCTGTAGGCCGAACTGGACCAGAATGCCGGTCACCGCCAGCACGACAAACAGGTTGCGTTCGCCCATCAGGCGCGACAGGCCGCGCATGATGACGAAGCTGAAAACGCCCACCACAAGCACGCAGAACAGAAGGCCGAATTCTTCGCCCGCAACCGCAAAGATGAAGTCGGAATGGGCGTCGGGCAGGTAGTTTTTCACCGATCCCTCGCCGGGGCCCTGACCCATCAGGCCGCCATTCATGAAGGCTTCCATCGAGCGGTCGATCTGATAGTTGTCGCCCGATGCCGGATCAAGGAAGCGGTCGACGCGCGATTGCACGTGCGGCAGCACCAGATAGGCCCCAACCGCCAGACCGACCACACCAAGGCCAAGGCCAAACACCAGAACCATCGGCAGGCCAGCCAGGAAAATCTGCGTCGACCAGATGGCGGTCACCACGACGGTCTGGCCAAAGTCGGGCTGGATCATGAGCAAGATGATGCAGGTCGCAAGCAGCATGCAGGAGACGATATAGCCGGGGAAGTTCGGGTTAAGCCGACCTTCGGACAGCATCCATGCAATCACGACCGCAAAGGCCGGTTTGAGGAATTCGGATGGCTGAAGCGTGATCCCGGCGAGGTGAATCCAGCGCACCGCGCCCTTGATCTCGGACCCGACAAAGGGGGTGATGATCAGAAGGCAGATCACGCCAAGGAACATCACAGACGCCAGACGCCGCACCCATTTGATCGAGAGCAGCGAAATGCCAAAGGCGCAGATGGCGGCAAGGCCAAGAAACACGAACTGCCGACGGACGAAATGGAAGCTGTCGACATTGATGCGGTCCGCCACGGGCGGGCTTGCCGACATGACGAGCAGCGCGCCAATCCCCATCAGCAGGATGACGGCAGCCAGCATCCAGCGATCCACCGTCCACCACCAGATGCCGAGCACGGATGTATCGGCGCGTGAAAAGGCGATGTTGTTGTTGGTGCTGCTGCCAAACAGGGTTTTCATGGTTTCTCCTGCCCGGCATGTGCCAGCGCGTTAAACAGGTCGCGGAAGGCATCGCCGCGGGCTTCGAAACTTTTGAACTGATCAAAGGATGCGCAAGCCGGCGAGAGCAGCACGACCGGCATATCGGCCTTGCGCGATTTGATGTCTTCCTTGGCATCCAGAAATGCCGCCGCCGTGGCGCGATCAAGGGTTTCGCATTTCTGCCATGGCAGGTCATCGCCCAGCGTTTCGACAAAGGCATCGGCAGCAGCGCCGATCAGATAGGCCTTTTTGATCTGCGGATAAAACGCCTGAAGGCCGTCAATGCCGCCTTCCTTGGGCTTGCCGCCCAAAATCCAGTAGATATCGCGATAGGCCGACAGGGCCTTGGCGGTGGCTTCGGCGTTGGTGGCCTTGCTATCGTTCACAAAGGTGACGCCATCGGCCATGCCCAGCCGTTCCTGCCGGTGGGCGAGGCCGGGGAAGGTCATGATGCCTTCGATGATTTGGGATGCCGCCACCCCGCGTGCCCGGCAAAGGGCATAGGCGAATGCGATGTTTTGCCAGTTATGGACGCCGGGCATATGGGCGACCGTGACGAGATCCATGATCCGGGCCTGTGCGCCCGACAGATCATCGATCAGCCAGCCATTTTCAACGTAAATGCCGTGCGGGGCGGGTTTATGGACTGATACCTCGATCACACGGCGACCGCCTTCGCGGGCGAGTTCAATCGCCATGCGGGCACAGGGATCATCATCAACCGAGATCACCGCCCATTTCGGGCCCTTGTGGCGGGCAAAGACAAGGCGTTTGGCCCCGATATAGCCATCCATGCCGCCGTGACGATCCAGATGATCCGGTGTGATGTTGAGCAACCCGCAGGCATCGAAGCTGGCGTCATGAAGCAGTTCGAGCTGATAGGACGAGAGTTCCAGCACAAAGCAGTCGTCAGCACCGGCGGGATCAAAGCCCAGTGCCGGATTGCCAAGATTGCCGCCCGCCTGGGTTTTGATCCCGGCATGGGCAAGAATATGGGCGGTGAGTGCGGTTGTGGTGGATTTGCCGTTGGTGCCGGTGATCGCGATGCTGGGCACGTCGGGAAGGGCGGTGCAAAGCAGTTCAACATCGCAGATGATCGGCTTTCCGGCACGGCGCGCCTTTTCGGCAGCCGTGTGCGGGGTGGGGAAGGTGGACGGGATGCCGGGGCTGATGACCAGCATGTCGGGTTCGGTCCAGTCACATTCCGCGAGATTGATCGGGGCAAGGCCGAAGGCCTCGAGCTGGCCGCGGCTTTGCGCATTGTCATCCCACGCCCAGACGATGGCACCGCCATTGACCAGTGCCTTGACACTGGCCAGCCCGGATTTGCCCAGACCCAGAACCGCGATGGTTTTGCCGCGCAGATGTGACAGGTCGATCAAGGCGGGGTGTCCTTAACTTAACGGAGTTTAAGCGTTGCCAGCCCGACAAGGGCCAGAATGACGGCAATGATCCAGAACCGGATAACGATGGTGGGTTCCTGCCAGCCCTTTTTTTCGAAATGGTGATGCAGCGG
>CAMPHD010000336.1 GCA_946885765.1 uncultured Thalassospira sp. | reverse complement strand
GATATCGGTATCGCGCGCAATCGATGCCTTGTCATAAAGCCGGTTCCAGAATACCGCACCGATTTTGTGATTGACCTGCAACTGATTGAAAACGGTCGATGCGTCGGATTTGAACAGGTGCAGGGCCTTGTCATCCGTTCCCGATAGTGTCGCAAGGGCTTCGTTCAATCGGTCCAAACTTCGTTCAAGCCACCAGCGCGTTGCCCCGCCCAGTTGGGCATCCATCACCGGATCAAGGATAAAGACGGGAAGAACAGCACCATTATTCTGAACGGCCCATTTCACCGCTGCATTCAATGCCGGATTATCGCCCATGCGCAGGTCATTGCGAAACCACATGATGGCGACCGGGGCAGCAGAAGCAGAGGGCATCTGGAAACTCTTAACTCGGGGAAGGGGGCATCTGAAAGGGTGAGAGAGCACATCGACTGTGACAGCATAGAGGGGATGTCGACGCGCTCTCTCCGGCTCGGGGTACATTATGCTCTACGGCGGATGAGATCGATCAGTTCATCGAAACTTTGCGAAATGACATTCTTTTTCCATCCGGCAAAGCCAAGCACCAGCCCTTGCGGCAGGGTGGTGCGATTTTCTTCTGATTTATCATGGTAATAGGATGAAAGGGCGCGGCAATCGAGCTGTGCCTGAACCATCCGTTCCTGCAATTCAACATCATCCTGTCCACCGGTCAGGCGCGTACAAAGATGCAATCCGCCATCCGACGGCAGGACCTGCAAAATATCACTGGCACGTGTTTCGATCAGGTATCGTAAATGCGCCCGGCGTTCGCCGTAACTCAGCCGCATCTTGCGGACATGACCGCCAAAGTGCCCCTCGGCGAAGAAAGCGGCCAATGCGGCCTGTGCCGTTGGGGCAGGCACACCATCGGCAAAGCCGCGCATGCCGCGAAATACCGGGATCAGGGCAGGTGGCAGAACCAGATATCCAAGCCGAATACCTGGAAACATCACGCGCGAAAACGTGCCGACATAAATCACGCGATCCTGCCGGTCCAGCCCCTGAAGCGACGATAATGGTGGCCCGTCATAGCGATAATCGCTGTCATAATCGTCTTCGACAATCCACGCATCATGGGCATCCGCCCATGCCAAAAGAGCAAGACGACGGGCAAGCGACAATGTCGTGCCCAGCGGATAATTGCGCGATGGTGTTGTGACGACGATCCGGGCCGGTTCACCCTTGCCAAGCTGATCTACCTGCAATCCTTCGCCGTCCACCGGGATTGGCAACAAGGTGGCACCACTGGCGGCAAGAACCCCGCGAATGCCTTCATAACCGGGGTCCTCGGTCGCGATCACGTCACCCGGGTTAACAAGGGCGCGCGCAATCAGGTCAAGTGCCTGCTGCGCGCCTGAGACAATCATCACCTGATCGGCATCGCATTTCACCCCGCGGGACTGGCGCAACCACTTGGCGACTTCATCGCGCAATGCCGGCATGCCAAGCGGATCAACCGGAATGGTCAGGTCAAGTGCCGGAGCCCGCCAGCTTCGGCGCAACAGTCGTGCCCAAAGATCAAACGGAAAGGCATCAAGATCTGGTGTGGCGGGGTTAAACGGACGCGCCACGCGAAATCTTGGAAAGCGCCGGTCATAGGCCAGCATGCGTGTGGCACTTTGGCTCAGGCGCACCGGTCTGGACGCCTTGCGCGCCGGGTCCAGTACTTCGGGTGTGGTGGTGGCGGTCATTTCCCGGTCGGGCAGGCTGCTGGCAACGAAGCTTCCGGCGCCGATCCGGGTTTCGAGATAGCCCTCGGATACCAGAAAATCAAAACTGGTCACCACCGTATTGCGCGAAACGCCAAGGCTTTTGGCCAGATCTCGGCTGGCGGGCAGCTTTTCACCCGGATGCAGCCGCCCGTCCAGAATGGCCTGGCGAATGCCAAGATAAAGACGGCGATAGGCACTGTCTTCCTTTGCGTCGTCGGTTTGGGCGGTATGGCTGGGATAAATCCAGGTGTAGTCGCTGCGCATATTGGTCAATCGGTGACGGATGATGTTAAAATTGGTTCTGTCAAAATTCTTATAACGGACCTGTGATAAAGTCCAATTCTGTCGATGATGACGTCAGCCCCTTGCGTCACCAGAAGCTACAGAGAACAAAGAAAATGTCAGATACCACCGCACTTCCGGTACAATACGAAGTCCATCCCGCCACCAAAGTGGTGCGCGGCCCCAAACGTGCCAGTTATGACCGAAAGCTTGTGCATGGTATTATTGATGATGCCCTGATCTGTCATGTTGGCACCATCGTGAATGGTCGTCCGTCCATGATCCCGACCGCGCATTGGCGCGTCGGCGAACGGATTTATATCCATGGTGCATCCAAGAACCGCATTCTGGCCACCATCGCCAACGGCGAAGAAGCCTGCTTGTGCATTACGCATCTGGACGGTCTGGTGATGGCGCGTTCGGCCTTCCATCACTCGGCCAATTACCGTTCGGTGGTGATTTATGGCAAGGGCGAAGTCGTGGTCGACCCGGAAGGCAAAATGGAACATTCCCGGCTGTTTGTCGAAAAGCTGTCCAAAGGCCGTTGGGACCAGATCCGCCATCCCAATGAACAGGAACTCAAGGCCACCATGTTCCTTGGTTTTGATCTGAACGAGGTATCGGCCAAGGTCCGCACAGGTGATCCGGTCGATGACGAGGAAGATTACGGTCTGCCGGTCTGGGCCGGTGTTTTGCCCTGCACCAATGTCTGGGGCGATCCGGTTGACGACAGCCGCCTTGATCCGGCCTATTCCGGACCGGTTGCCAAGGCGCCGGAATAAATAAAAAGGCAGCCCGGATGGCTGCCTTTTTTAATCGGAACGGGTCAGGGCTTAACCTGCCAGCGCAACTGCGATTTTCGCCCCAAGGGCGGCATTGTTGCGCACCAGTGCGATATTGGCTTCAAGGCTTTTGCCTTTGGTATGCTGGGTCACGCGTTCCAGCAGGAAGGGCGTGACGTCGCGACCATGGATGTTTAGGCCCTTGGCTTCGATCAGCGCGCTATCAATCGCGTGTTCGATGGCATCAAGTTCCAGCGCCTTGTCAGCCGGCGGCGGGTTGCCGATTACAGCCCCGCCTTCAAGACCAAATTCCCATTTGGATTTAAGAAACTCGGCAATCTCTGTCGGACTATCAAGGCGGATCGGGGCTTTCTGGCCGCTTTTGACGGTATAAAATGCCGGGAATTCATCGGTGCCATATGAAATGACCGGCACGCCCAGCGTTTCCAGATGTTCAAGCGTCATCGGAATATCAAGGATCGCCTTGGCTCCGGCGCAGATGACGGCAACGCTGGTTTTGCCTAGTTCGGTCAGGTCAGCTGAAATATCGAAACTTGCCGCCAGTTCACGGTGAACCCCGCCAATCCCCCCGGTGGCAAAGACCTTGATGCCGGCCTTTTCCGCCAAAATCATTGTGGCCGAAACGGTGGTCGCACCATCGCATTTCTTGGCGATGCAGTATGGGATGTCGCGCCGCGACAGTTTCAGAATGTTGGTGCCCTTGGAAAAATATTCCAGTTCCGATGGCGACAGGCCGATTTTGCAACGTCCGCCAATCACCGCAATGGTGGCCGGGATCGCGCCATTATCACGCACATCCTGCTCGACCGCCTGCGCGGTTTCAAGGTTCTGCGGATAGGGCATCCCGTGCGAGATGATGGTGGATTCAAGGGCGACAACTGGCTTGCCCGCAGCAAGGGCTTCGGCGACTTCGGGGGCGATATCGATAAAGTCCGACATTCAAAATGCTCATGTTTGAGTTAAAATTTTAAAGGTCAGGATTACGCGGATCAGCCTGTAAAATCCACCCCAAACACGTCATGGCTGTTGTGTGTGGACAAACAAAAACGGCCGCCCCATCGGGACGGCCGTTTTGCAAAACAAAGCGTAAAGCTTAGTTCTTTTCTTTGTCGACGAGCTGGTTGGCAGCAATCCACGGCATCATCGCGCGCAGTTTGGTACCGACTTCTTCGATTTCGTGTTCGGCGTTCAGGCGACGGGTTGCCTTGAACATCGGCTGGCCGCAATGCATTTCCTGAACGAAATCACGAACAAACTTGCCTTCCTGAATGTCGGCAAGAACTTCTTTCATGCGTTCTTTGACCGATGCGTCGATCACGCGCGGGCCGGTGACATAG
>CAMPHD010000335.1 GCA_946885765.1 uncultured Thalassospira sp. | reverse complement strand
CATCGCCGCCGGTGCCCTTCTGACCCCGCTTCTTTACGCCTATAACATCATCAATGAAGGTATGATCGTTCTGGGTGGTTTTGCGGTTCTCGGTCTTTGCTTTGGCCAGGCGGCCGGAACGCTGGCATCGAACTTCAAACGCGAATACCGCTATACCGGTTCGGCCCTGACATCCGACCTTGCATGGTTGCTTGGTGCCGGCTTCGCTCCGCTGATCGCCCTTCTGCTCTGTGTGGCTTATGGTCCGATTGGTGTTGGGGCGTACCTGCTTTCAGGGGCTGGTGTTACGCTTCTGGTCCTGCATTTCAACAAGCAGTTCGGACAAAAGAACTCCGACTGATTGATCTTTCCGGCTTTCGGATAAAACACCCCCGGCAGTCACTCGCCGGGGGTGTTTTTGTTCGGTGACTTGCAATCCGGTCTGTCCGATGGTCCAATTTGATTGCCCCAACATCATGACAGGGATTTTTGAAATGGACGCCACCATTACCTTGATCAGTGTTTTCGCGATCTTCATCCCGGCCCTGATGCTGCCCGGACCGGATTTCGTCGCCGTTGTAAGGTCATCCATGACGCGCGGTGCGAAGGCCGGATTGCAGACCACACTCGGCGTTTCCGTTGGCCTCGGCCTTTACGCGACGCTTAGCCTTCTGGGCCTATCAACCCTTCTGGTCGAATATCAGTGGTTAACCTGGACCGTTCGGGTGCTAGGCGGATGTTATCTGATTTATCTGGGTATACGTTTGATCCGCACCCGGCCAAAGGTGGATGATTTTGCCATCTCGACTGACCACATAACCTCAAAACAGCGTGGCAATCCGATCCTTTTCGGCTTTCTGGTCACGATGACAAACCCAAAGGCAATTGTTCTGTTCGCCAGCGTCTTTGCCACCGCCGTCACTGCCGAAACGCCCGTCTGGCTGATGGTTTTGATGATCGGGCTTGTCATCTTAAGCGCGCTGGTCTGGTACACGATCATCAGCCTGTTCATGTCATCCGCCCCGGTCATGAAACGATTTTCCAATGCCCAACACTGGATCGAACGTTTCGCCGGTGTTTGCTTCATCGCAATTGGCGGCCGCATTCTGGTCGACGCCCGCAATCCGGTATCGCCCTAAAAAAAGCCCCGCCTGAAGTGGCGGGGCTTTGCTGCGATGATCTGCTGATCAGCTGTAATTTGACGGAAACATCGCGCGTTTGGCGACTTCATCCATTTCGGTTTTGAAAGCATGGTCGCTACCGACCTTGCGCGCGCGTTCTACCGCCGGGCGGGCGCAGATGCCCTGATACCATTTCTTCAGGTTCGGATAGGGATCAAGCGGCACATCATTTTTCATGACGAATGCGGCACGTTCGATCCAGCCCCAAAGCGACATATCGGCAATGGTGTAACTGCCCCCGACAACAAATTCGCGCCCGGCCAGATGATCATCCATCACCCTGTAATGGCGTTCGATTTCCTTGCGATAGCGGTTCACACCGTAATCATTGCCTGCGGGTGCCGCGTGCTGAAAATGAACGGCCTGCCCGGAAAATGGTCCAAGACCCGATGCAATGAACATCAGCCACGACAGCAATTCACCACGATCTTCCGCTGTACCAAGAAACTTTCCGGTCTTTTCCGCCAGATAAATCAGGATGGCGTTCGAATCAAAAACCCGGGTTTCTTTGCCACCCGCCCCGTCGGTGTCAACAATCGCCGGGACCTTACCATTCGGGTTGATCGCACGAAACTCAGGGCTGTGCTGTTCGCCCTTTTTGGTGTCGACCGGCATTATTTCATAAGGCAGACCGGCTTCCTCAAGGAAAAGTGAAATCTTGGCCGGGTTCGGGGTCGGATGGAAATAAAAGCGGATCATCGGGGTCTCCTGATAGGGGGGCGAAACCGTATTTTCCGCCTGCCCTTGAATTATGGAATGATCGGTTTAAATTGACGTATCAGGAACGTGTTGGCAAGGTCATAGTTTGAGATGAGCCACACATCACGAAAGTCAAAGGAGGCTTCGCCCCATGATTGATCTTTATTACTGGCCAACCCCGAACGGCCACAAAATCACGCTTTTCCTTGAAGAAGTCGGGCTTGAATACAAAATCCACCCGGTCAATATCGGGGCTGGTGATCAGTTCAAACCGGAATTCCTGGCCTTTTCGCCCAATAACCGCATGCCTGCGATCATTGATCAGAACCCGGCAGATGGCGGCGATCCAATCACGGTTTTTGAATCCGGTGCGATCCTGCAATATCTGGCCGAAAAAACCGGAGAATTCCTGCCGACCGATGTACGAGCCAAGAAAACCGTGATGGAATGGCTGTTCTGGCAGATGGGCGGGCTTGGCCCGATGGCCGGTCAAAACCATCACTTCAGCGGTTATGCCCCGGAAAAAATCCCCTATGCCATCACGCGTTATGTCAACGAAACCAACCGGCTTTATGGTGTGCTGAACAAGCGACTTGAAGGCCGCACGTTCATCGCCGGTGACGATTATTCAATTGCCGATATGGCCTGCTATCCGTGGATCGTCAGCCATGAGAAACAGCAGCAGGACCTCAATGACTTCCCCAATCTGAAACGCTGGTTTGAAAGCATCAAATCCCGCCCGGCGACCATTGCGGCCTATAAGGCGGGCGAAGGTCTTCGCAAGGAAGACGGACTGAGCGAGGAAGACAAGAAAGTCCTGTTTGGACAGACAGCGAAAACCGGCAAAAACGCCTGATCTCCAAACATCTCCATCTTCATCCCCCGCCAGTTAAATGGCGGGGGATGCCAAGAACTAATGATGGCGTTCACATAATTGACTTACGGTCAAAAACGTCTTTAACTGATCCACAACTTATTGAAAACGTAAGCGTTCACGTCAGCCAACGCACTATCCGCCTGATCAGGCCGGAGGGTGCGGTCATGTCTCTCTGTCCGATGGCACGAACAAACATTGATGGAGGGCCCATGCTTCCCCGCCTTTGTCTGCTGGTTTCCAGCCTTTTGCTGATAGCATCCTGTGCGGTGCCCCCGGATTCCCCGCGTTTTGAACCAAACGCAGCCCTGCCGCCCTTTGATCAGGGCAGCTTTTCCGACTACGTACGCGAAAACCGCGCATGGATTGCCGAACACCGCGCCTTTATCAGCAACGACCACGATCTTGAAATCGATATGAATGCGCCCTTTGAAATGCGCCCGGAAACCGTGCCCAAACGCGGCATTCTGTTTGTGCATGGGCTTGGTTCCAGCCCGTGGTATTTCATTGATATAGCAAATGCCATGGCAAAGGACGGATGGCTTGTCCGGTCAATCCTGTTGCCCGGCCACGGAACGAAATCCGCAGACCTAATGCTGCCGGATCTCGACGATTGGGAAAAGATCATTTCCCACCAAACAACATTGCTGAAAAGCGAGGTTGATGAAGTCTGGCTGGGCGGGTTTTCAACCGGTGGAAATCTGGTAACCAGCTATGCTGCGCATGATCCAGACGTGAACGGTCTTTTGCTGTTTTCGCCCGGCTTTTATCCGTCAAACGGGTATCTGTTTCTCGCCCCGGCAATTTCATATTTGTGGGACTGGGTTGATATCGATACCGAAGACAATATTCCCAATTACCAATCCCTGCCATCGCATGGGGCCAGCCTTTATTATCAAACCGTCGGCAAGGTACAGGACGATCTGACCCGCGCGGATTTTAACCGTCCTGTGCTGATCACCATGAGCCAGTATGACAGCGTCCTTGATCCCATCACCACACTTGATGCGTTCCAAAGCCGCTTCACCAATCCCCGGTCGCGTTTTGTCTGGTACGGCGAAACACCGACAAACCTTAACGACACCCGTGTGACTGCGCTTTCCAGTAATCTGCTTGATGACCGCATAAGCACCTTTTCCCACATGAACGTGCTGTTTGCGCCTGATAACCCCTCTTACGGCAGGCATGGCAGTCACATCATGTTTGAAAACGGCCAGGAAGGCATTCCCGTGCCAGAGGATTCAGAAAGATTGTGGTTCGGGGCATGGGGCCAGATAACACCGGGCAAATATCACGCCCGCCTGACATGGAACCCGTATTTCAACAACCTTCTTGCCGATATCCGCACGGTTACCGACCAGCCATGATCCTTATTATCCTTACCGCCATGCCGATCTCTCATGCGTCGGCATGGCGGTAAGGATAATAAGGATCATGGCTGGTCGGTAAC
>CAMPHD010000334.1 GCA_946885765.1 uncultured Thalassospira sp. | reverse complement strand
GCATAGGACCGGATATGGGGCGCACCCATCACCAGCGGGTTGCCCTTGAAACGATCATCTTCTGTCGCATTTCCAACGACAAGCGGCGCATCGTGCATGATGGCGTGGCCGCAAAATGAAATGTCACGCGGCGTTTCGGGAACTGCCAGATTGATGCGTGATTTGAAAAACTGCCGGTCGCCATCCAGCAGCGAAATCGCCACGATCTCGGTCTTGAAAATGCGTTCGGCAAGCCGGGTGATCCGGTCCAGTTCCGGGTCGCGCGGTGTTGACAGAATACCCATGCTTTCAAGCGATTTCTGCCGCTCGTTCTCGTCATCCGGCGTGGGCGCAACTTTCAAGGCGGTTCTCCCGTTACAGCATGTTGTTATTCTAGGTAGAATTTAATGGCATTCAAGTAGTCCTTTGTTGTGGTGCTCAATTGCATCGGGTGTGAAGTCCACCGGTTCGTGCCGCTATGTTTCGCGTGTGATGCTCGGGATGAGGCAGACAAACTCCTCGCCGTCGACCCGCGCAATGATGGTGGTCTGACGTTCGGTCTCGTTATGCGGTATTGATGCAAGTTCCATCCTGATCCCCGACCATGCAGCTGTCATTTAAGTGGGAAGCAGATAGGGAATTTCCAGATGGGGCTGGCTCTGATTAGTCGACAATATCAATCAACAAGAACCGCATTACCCACCCGGATCGAACCGGGTTCGACGGTACGGCAGGTAACACCACCCCGCCAATCGGTGGAAAGCGCCTTCTCAAGGCCTGCAGCGGCTTCTTCCATCCGATTGCAGGGATCGGTTTCGCCGGTGATTTCAAGGACCAGATCACCGATCCGGATACGTGAACCCGGCATTTGCGGCAGTTTCACGTCCCGCACCAGCAAATTGGCCCTGCGCGTGGTCCATGGCAAATCCACGCGACCGATCTCGGCACAGGCCGCCAGCCAGTCCTCTTCGGCCAGAACGGTGATCTGGCGCTTGCGAAGCTTGCCGCGATAATCGCCATCCACACCCAGATCAAGACTGACATTAACCCCTTCCAGTGTTTCCATCGGTGCACGGGAACAGGCCTTGCGGGCGATACCTATCAGGATGGCGGTCATGGTAGTTTCTCCGATCAGGTTTTCCATTGGCCAGATACGACCCAGCGGCCGGCAAAGTTTTCGGGCACCAGAATGGTCTGGCGCGGGGTGGCGCTGTCATCGCGTTCCGGGTAATCGGTGGTGTAATGCAGACCGCGGCTTTCATGGCGCCACAATGCCGACTGGATGATCAGCTTGGCGACAACCGACAGGTTACGCAATTCAAGCAAATCGTTGGTCACACGGAAATTGCCGTAATACTCGTCAATCTCCGACAGCAGTAAATCAATGCGATGCTGCGCGCGTTGCAGGCGCTTGGTGGTGCGGACAATGCCAACAAAGTCCCACATCACGTTGCGCAACTGTTCCCAGTTATGGGCGACAATGACTTCCTCGTCAGAATCGGTAATCCCGGTTTCGTCCCAGTCCGGCAGGTCGTTGAACCGGTCATCAACCGGAAGGGCTTCGACAATGTCGCGCGCCGCCGCCTCGCCAAACACAAGGCATTCCAGAAGCGAGTTCGACGCCAGCCGGTTCGCCCCATGAAGGCCTGTGCCCGCACATTCACCAATTGCATAAAGCCCTGTCAGATCGGTGCGCCCGCGAAGGTCTGTCAAAACCCCGCCGCAGGTATAATGTGCTGCCGGAACAACCGGGATCGGCTGTTTGGTCATGTCGATGCCATAGGTCAGGCAGGTTTCATGGATGGTCGGGAAATGCTCGCGGATGAAATGCTCGCCCTTGTGCGTGATATCAAGGTAAACGCAATCCGCACCCAGACGCTTCATTTCATGGTCAATCGCGCGTGCGACAATATCGCGCGGCGCCAGTTCGCCGCGTTCGTCAAACCGGTCCATGAAACGTGTGCCATCGGCCAGCAGCAATTTGCCACCTTCGCCGCGCACTGCCTCGGTAATCAGGAATGATTTGGCCTGCGGATGATACAGGCAGGTCGGGTGAAACTGGCTGAATTCCATATTCATCACCCGGCAACCCGCACGCCATGCCATGGCAATGCCATCGCCCGTCGATCCGTCGGGGTTGGATGTAAACCGGTAAACCTTGCTCGCACCCCCGGTGGCAAGCACCACGGTGCGGGCATTGAACGACCGGACCTTGCCCGTCGTCAGATCAAGCGCATAGGCCCCGATGCACCGGCGGCCTTCACCGCCAAGCTTGCGGTCGGTCACCAGATCAATCGCAAGGTAATTTTCAAAAATCTTGATGTTCGGATGTTTGGCGGCCTCACCCTGCAGGGTGGTCTGCACCGCCCGCCCGGTGGCGTCGGCGGCATGAACGATGCGGCGGTGGCTGTGCCCGCCTTCGCGTGTCAGGTGAAACGGCTGATCATTGCCGCCTTCCGGGTCACGCGTCAGTTGAATGCCAAGATCATCAAGCCACTTGATGGCATTGGGGGCATTGCGCGCTACAAATTCGACGGTATCGCGTTTGCACAGTCCGGCACCGGCAATCAGGGTATCTTCGACATGGCTTTCAATGCTGTCGGCGGCATCAAGAACGGCGGCAATCCCGCCCTGCGCCCAGTTGGTTGAACCGTCGTCGATCCTGCCCTTGGACAGAACAGCAACCTTGACATGCGGGGCAAGCTTGAGTGCGGTGGACAAACCGGCAGCGCCACTGCCGATGACAAGCACATCATAATGGAAGGACAGATCGGTCATGATATCCTATCGCTTGTGAGGCAAGGCGACGGATGGCATCTGGCGCGGTGGCGTCATCATCCGGGGCCCGAACAGAAGCGGCAGAATAGGACTGCTTGTGGCGAAGCTCAAACATTATCGTCGTAATTTCGCCAGCAATTACATCGATATTGCCCCATGCCATGCTTGCATGATGCCGGTTTTTATCCAGATACTAGTGATGGCATTCGATCAGAAGGGGAGGGTTTGATGAACACACCGACACCATCCGGGAAGGCCCGTGTTGGCGGCTGCCACTGCGGCGAGGTCCGCTATGAAGTGCGCGGAAAACTGCATGACGCCAAGATGTGCCACTGCAATCTGTGCCGCAAACTGCATGGTCATGTCAGTTCCTATGCCAGCGTTGAAAAGGATGCGCTGCATCTGATCTGCGACGAAGGGCTTCGTTGGTATCGCCTTTCCGATCAAAGCGACCGGGGCTTTTGCAAGGAATGCGGATCATCCCTGTTCTGGCGGCCGGTCCGCTCGCAGGCTATTGCGATCTCGCCCGGTACGCTGGATGGCGCAACCGGTATTTCCACGTCGCTTCAGATGTTTTGCAAGGACAAGGGCGATTATTACCCGATTGATCCGGCGATCCCCGCCTATGACGGCGATGATGAAGACTGATTGACCTGCAATCAGTCCTGATCGGTCACGCCCGGCACCTTCATCCAGGTCAGTTCATGCTTGTTGTTATACAAATGCACGACCTTTGACCCCGGAATATCGGCAAACTGCGTAATGGCGGCGTAATCGGTGTCGCCCTGCAGCTTGATCGTGCAGATGAAATTGGTTGCCATACCGGCATCCATCCACTGATTGACCAACTGGAACAACCGGTCTGGATAGCAGATCACATCCGAACACAGCCAGTCGATATAACCGATTTCTTCGGGGTTCAGTCCGAACGCGCTTTCCTGCCGGAAATCAACACGTGGCAATCTGGCGATATTGGCGTCAAGACGCGCCTTGTCGATGCTGATGACATCGGTGCCAAATTCATGCAAAACCCATGTCCAGCCACCGGGGCTGCCGCCCAGATCCATCGTGCGGTCGCCAGTTTCGGGCCCAACACCAAGGCGGGTGAAGGCTTCCCATAATTTCAGATAGGCACGGTTGGGCGGGGTGGTTTTGTCTTCTTCAAACTCGACCTCGCCGTTTTTCCAAGGGCTTGAACAATCCATCGATGCGATGATGGTATCGGGATCGATCAGCGTCCACGATCCCAGCGGGGCGGTCGGGGCCGGTTCGCCAAATACCTGCCGTTTGGCTGATACATGCGGCAGATTGGCTTCGATCAGTTTCGCGCGCGAAAAATGATCGAATTTGAACATGGCCCAGTTGCGCTGATTGAATTTCAGGATTTTGGCCGCACCCTTGATCGACGGTATAGCCAGCCGTACATGGG
>CAMPHD010000333.1 GCA_946885765.1 uncultured Thalassospira sp. | reverse complement strand
CCTTCGGGCCGGAGAATTTGAAATGAGCAACGTCGAAGCCGCATTGGATATCATTGCCGCCAAGGCACCTGGCTTTAGGGCCGAGGTCGCACTCGTTCTTGGCAGTGGGCTGGGGGGCGTTATTGACGCCGTCAGCGATGCCATCAGGATTTCCTATGCCGACCTGCCGGGCTTTCCCAAGCCGACGGTGGTAGGACATGGCGGGCAACTGGTTCTGGGTCGTATCGGGGGCGTTTCCGTTGCCGTCATGCAGGGCCGGGCGCATTATTACGAACATGGTCGTTCGGATTTGATGAACGAGCCGCTTGAGACATTGCGTGAATTGGGGGCAGACCGGCTTATTCTGACCAATGCGGCAGGGTCGCTTATCCCCGAGGCATCACCGGGGAACCTGATGCTGATTACGGATCATATCAGCCTGTTCGGGCCCAACCCATTGATCGGATATCATGGCGATGATCGCTTTGTCGGGATGGATGTGCCTTATGATCCGGAAATCGGATCGGGGCTGAAAAATACTGCGGCCGAGCTTGGCATTAACCTGTTTGAAGGTACTTATTGCTGGTGCACCGGGCCGAGTTTCGAAACACCGGCCGAAATTCGTGCGCTTAAGGTTCTGGGGGTGGATGCCGTGGGCATGTCGACCGTACCGGAAAACATTCTTGCCCGGCGTCTGGGATTCCGGGTGGCGGCTGTTTCAAACATCACCAATCTGGCTGCGGGTATGAGCCCGACCGCCCTTAGTCATGAACAGACTCTGGAAATGGCAAAAGAAGGATCTACCAATTTAATCAAGATCCTGCTGCGTTATTTTTCAAGTGATGCATGAGCCTGTTTCAAACGGGTTTGAAAACGTAATTCAATAATAAGCGCGCAGGAGACAGCATATGCTGCCGCAGGAAATCATTCGCCGCAAACGTGAAGGCGAAGTTCTGACAGACGCCGAAATCGCCTTTTTCGTCAAAGGCATTGCCGATGAAAGCATCAGCGAGGGGCAGGTTGCAGCCCTTGCCATGGCGGTTTTCTTTAACGGCATGACCATGGATGAACGCGCAGCCCTTACACGCAATATGCGTGATTCCGGTACAGTTCTTGATTGGAAGTCGCTTGGCCTTGATGGTCTGGTTGTTGACAAACATTCGACCGGTGGGGTTGGCGACAAGGTCAGTTTGATGCTGGGGCCGATCGTTGGTGCGTGTGGCGCATTTGTTCCGATGATTTCGGGACGGGGCCTTGGCCATACGGGCGGCACACTGGACAAGTTTGATTCCATTCCCGGCTATCGAACCGCGCCGACTTTGGAAGAATTTGCCAAGGTCACGCGTGAAGTCGGTTGTGCAATCATCGGGCAGACGGCCGACCTTGCCCCCGCAGACAAGCGTTTCTATGGCATTCGCGATGTCACCGCGACGGTCGAAAGCATTCCGTTGATCACCGCATCGATCCTGTCGAAAAAGCTGGCGGCAGGTCTGGATGCGTTGGTGATGGATGTCAAATTCGGATCGGGCGCCTTCATGAATGAATATGATCGTGCGCGCGAACTGGCCGAAAGCATAACCGAAGTCGCAACCCGCAATGGCGTGCCCACAACGGCGCTTCTGACCGATATGGAGCAGGTTCTGGGCGATACGGTCGGCAACGCGCTTGAAATGCATGAAGCGGTTGATTTCCTGACCGGCAAACATCAGGAACAGCGTGTTTATGATGTCACCATGGCATTGGCAGCGGAAATGCTGTCGCTGACCGGTGTTGCCAGTGATGTTGCCGATGGTTTGCAAAAAGCCAGCAACGCCCTGACATCGGGCAAGGCAGCCGAGGTGTTTGGTAAAATGGTGTCGGCCCTTGGCGGCCCGACTGATTTTATCGAAAATACGTCGGACCATCTTGAGGCGGCACCGATGATCGAGCCGGTTCGTGCGGCAAAGACCGGGCGGGTTGTATCGATGGATGCGCGCAAGGTCGGCCTGGCGCTGGTCGCGTTGAAAGGTGGCCGGACCCGTGCCGATCAGAAGATCGACTTTGCTGTTGGTTTCACTGATTTCATCAAGGTCGGTCAGGCCGTTTCGGCGGAAACGCCGCTTTGTATCGCCCATATCCGCGATCAGGCGCAGCTTGACGAGGCAACAGCACTGCTGCGCGAGGCAATCGTCATTGGCGATGGCGACGTCGCCAGAACCGGTTCAGCCGCCGCGGTACGCGAACGGATCGTTGCCCGCACCAAAGGGTTATAATCGGGCGATTGAAAATGCAAAAGGCCGGGCAGGATGATTGCCCGGCCTTTTATGTTTGGTCTTGTGGCTAGTTGCGTGCGCTTTCCATGATCATGGCTGCTGCCTTTTCCGCGATCATGATGGTCGGTGAATTGGTATTACCCGATGTGATGGTCGGCATGATCGATGCGTCTGCAATCCGAAGCCCGTCAAGCCCGCGCAGCCGTAATTGCGGATCAACCACCGATGCCGGGTCTGCGCCCATGCGACAGGTACCAACGGGGTGGAAAATTGTCGTGCCGATATTGCCTGCTGCTTTGACCAGATCATCCTCGGTCTCGTATGACGGGCCGGGTTTGAATTCTTCGGGCCTGTAGGCGGCAAGAGCAGGCTGATTGGCGATTTTACGGGTCAGCCGGATTGAATCGGTAGCAACTTTTTTATCGCCATCTGCACTCAGATAATTGGGGGCGATGGCCGGTTGATTGCGGAAATCGGGTGATTGCAGGTGGATGCTGCCGCGACTTTGCGGGCGCAGATTACAGACACTTGCCGTAAATGCCGGGAAAGGATGTACAGGATCGCCGAATTTTTCAAGCGATAGCGGCTGCACGTGATATTGCAGGTTTGGTGTTTCAAATGACGCGTCCGATTTGGTGAAAATGCCAAGCTGGCTTGGTGCCATCGACATCGGTCCGGACCGGTTAAGCAGATATTCCAATGCAATACCGGCCTTGCCGACAAGGCTGCTCGCCTGTTCGTTCAAGGTGCGAATGCCAGACACCTTGAAGGCGCAGCGCAGTTGAAGGTGGTCCTGAAGATTTTCACCGACCTGCGCGCTTTCATGGATGGTTTGAATACCATGTTTTTGCAGAACATCACCGCGACCAATGCCCGACAGTTCCAGAATATGGGGCGACCCGACAGCACCGGCCGACAGAACGATTTCACGACGTGCCGAAACGGTTTCAATCTGTCCGTTATGGTCATATTCAACGCCGGTGACGCGTCCGTTTTCAATGATCAGGCGACGAACCTGCGCATGTGTGCGCAGTTCAAGGTTATTGCGTGACAGGGCCGGTTTCAGAAATGCCTTTGACGTATTCCAGCGAATGCCGCGTTTCTGGTTGACCGCGAAATAGCCTGAACCTTCGTTATTGCCGCGGTTGAAGTCTTCGACCTTCGGGATACCTGCCTGTTCGGCGGCGTCCTGAAACGCGTCAAGAATTTCCCAGCGGACACGCGCCTGTTCAACCCGCCATTCACCGCCTGAACCGTGTATGTCATCGGCACCGAGATAGTAATCTTCTGATTTCCTGAAATGTGGCAGGACGTCATCCCAGCCCCAACCGTCACATCCCGACTGACGCCATTGATCATAATCGGCGGCCTGACCACGCATATAGATCATGCCGTTGATCGACGAACACCCGCCCAGAACCTTGCCACGGGGATAACCCAGCGAACGGCCGTTCAGGCCGTCCTCTGCCTTGGTTTTAAAGCACCAGTCAACATTCGGATTGCCGATGCAATAAAGATAACCGACCGGAATATGAATCCACGGATTGGAGTCTTTGCCACCGGCCTCCAGAAGGAGGACGGTGGCGTTTTCGATTTCGGACAGCCGGTTTGCAAGGGTACAGCCAGCCGATCCTGCACCAATAATGATGTAGTCGAATTGTTGTGTGGTCATGCTGCTTTCCTAGTTTCTGGACCGTAGGCCCAGCTTGGCAGCAAGGCGTGACGCATTGAACTCGCCGACAATGCCACGGCGGAACAACAACACACAGACAATGAATATAAGCCCGGTAAGGACGGTTACCGGGAAGCCGGTTGTCGAAAGGTAGTTCTGTACGGTGACGACAAACGCCGCGCCGAAAATCGGACCGAAAATCGTTCCGATCCCGCCAAGCAGGGTCATCAGGATGACTTCTCCTGACATTTGCCACGCGACATCGGTAAGAGTGGCGAACTGGAACACCAGTGCCTTGAGCC
>CAMPHD010000332.1 GCA_946885765.1 uncultured Thalassospira sp. | reverse complement strand
ATAGTGAACTACGTGCTTGGATCGATTGATGACGAGGACAAGAGCGATATCGAAAGCCTTGTCCAGTCAGATCCCCGTGCAGCAGGAATTGTCCGGGATATTGAAAAAGGTCATTTAGGTGACGGAGAGCCAGTTGATCTGCTGCACTACCGTCGTCTGAAAAAACTTAAGTCTTTGGCCTCAAGCGCCGGGCTCTTGCAGGAATGATGCATTAAGCGCAACACTGCATTGTTCTGAAATTTTATTGACTTTGTTGACCAATGGTCAGATAAAGTTTGTATCGGAGTTGATCGTCTTTTCCCTCAACGTCTAAGGCCCTTCTCCGAAATAGGCCGAAACCTTCTGGTTTCGGCCCTTTTTTTGTTCTGATGACATTTCGCAGTCTTGTTCGCGAATCGATGGTTTTTGTTGCCGCGATATCCAAATTATCGCGTCACGGTTATAATCCGTGCATCAAAACTGTCATTTGGATTTCTTGAAAATAATCCCGACATATAAACGAAGCATATTGCTGTCAGGGCCGGTTTATGCGCCTCGACGCAACAGTGCGTCATTTTCTGTGCGCCCGATATGCCGGAATGATGTTCGGTCATGCATGAATTGGGGGTTGCCAGAGTCCGGGCAGGCGGTGATAAATCTCTCGCTCAATACAACAATAAGAAAAAGGAGCAACTCATTATGGTATCCGGAGTCCACGGATCGGTACGCGATCTGTTTGAATTTACTGACGCCGACCAGGCAATTGCCCGTATCAAGGATATTTATACGTCTGGTGCCGAGGCTGTTCGCGAAGCATTTACCCGATTTGGAAACGGCCAGCAATCCACACCTGTGCGCGCCTACTACCCGTATCTTGGGGTCGAGGTGCCGCCCGAGAAATTGCATGTCGAAAGTACATTGTCTTATGGGGCGCCGCGTGATCCCGGCATTTATGGAACGACCCTGACGCGCCCGGACCTGTTCGAGCAATATTACCGCGAACAGATCGAATTGCTGTTGAAGAACCATGACGTTCCGGTCGTGGTTGGCGTCTCTGATCGCCCGATTCCGTTGCCGTTTCTCGTTGAAACCGCGACCGACAATATCGGCCCGACCGATATCCGCCAGCTTCAGCTGGTGTTTGATATGCCTGATCTGGCGCGGACTGATGACGATATTGCCAACGGTGTGCATTACGGGATTACCGAAGGGCCAAAGCCGCTTTCGCTGTTTTCTGGTGAGCGTGTCGACTACTCTTTGGCACGTCTGCGTCACTATACGGCAACACTGCCGGAGCATTTCCAGAAGTTTGTGCTGTTCACCAACTATCAGCGCTATGTCGACGAATTCATCGAATTTGCCAAACTTCAACTTGAAGACCCGAAAAGCCCCTATGTCGCCTTTGTCGAGCCGGGGCCAAAGGTCCATGTTCGTAAAAACGCGCCAAAGGGCTGGGTGGAAAGTGGTGAACCGGTAGCACAACTGCCTCAGATGCCATCCTATCATCTGATCCGCGAAGACGGGCTTGGCGTGACACTGGTCAATATCGGGGTCGGCCCGTCAAATGCCAAAACTGCGACGGATCATATCGCCGTCCTGCGGTCGCATTGCTGGCTGATGCTGGGCCATTGCGCCGGTCTTCGCCGTAGCCAGCTTCTGGGCGATTATGTTCTGGCACATGGTTACGTCCGTGACGATCATGTTCTGGACTCGGACCTGCCACTGTGGATACCGGTGCCGCCAATTGCCGAAGTACAGGTCGCCCTTGCCAATTCGGTTGCCAAGATCACCGGCCTTAAGGGGCGTGAAATGAAGGCCCGCATGCGGACCGGTACCGTGGCAACCACGGATAACCGGAACTGGGAACTGCGATATAGCGAGCTGTTCGTTCGTCTTAACCAGTCGCGTGCGATTGCGGTGGATATGGAAAGTGCGACCATTGCTGCCAATGGTTTCCGCTTCCGCGTACCGTACGGCACGTTGCTGTGTGTTTCCGATAAACCGGTTCACGGTGAATTGAAGCTGCCGGGCATGGCCAATAATTTCTATCGCCAGCGTATCGGTCAGCATCTTCAGGTCGGGCTTGATACCATCGACACGCTTAGAAGCGATGTCAATCAGCTGCATTCGCGCAAGCTGCGGTCGCTAGACGAACCCGCCTTCCGCTAAATCGCGGAAAGGCTGTCTGCATAATCCCCAGAACACCCGTTGCCCATTGGCAGCGGGTGTTCTGGTTTGAGAGGCATGGACGAGCGGCGGGAATTTCTTCGACAGGTTCGAGATTGCTTTATTCGGCAACCGGTCCGCTGTTTTGGGCTTCTACCGTTGTATCGCCATTGCGCGCGACGATGTCGGGGAACAAAGTAGTAATTGATCCCGCAAAGCGGCGCAGGTCAAAGGCGTCTCTGTCACGGGTCAGTCCAAGGCGAACGATTACAAGTTCCTTTGACGGAACAATACTGATCGACTGTCCGTCATGGCCAAGCGCAAAGAACGCATCTTTTGGCACGGCTGGGCTGCCGTTGCGCAGATTTCCATCCTCGTCGCGCGAACCGGGCAGTTCAAGCCACCAGTGCGCACCATAGATGCCATTCGGTGCTGCAGGGGCCGGGGTGATGGAATAATCCACCCAGTTTTCGGGCAGCAGGCGTTCATCATTCCAGACACCATCCTGCAAGAACAACTGGCCGATCTTGGCCCAGTCGCGTGCAGTGGCATGCATGAAGCTTGAACCGATGAAATAACCATCCTGATCGGTTTCAATGACCGCATTGCGAATGCCAAGCGGACGGAACAAAAGATCAAAGGGAATATGCTGATAGCTTCGGATGGAGCCGCTGATATTGCGCATCGCTGCCGACAGAACATTGGACGCCCCGGAATTATAGGAAAAGACTGTACCGGGTTTGTGTTCAAGCGGGCGGGAGACAGCAAATCCGGCTGTGGCCGGTTCGACAAACAGCATCTGAACCACGTCCGATAACGGATTCCAGTAGCTTTCATCAAAGGAAAGGCCGCTGCTCATATGCAGCAGATTATCATAGGTGATAAGTGCGCGTGGATCGCTGATCCGCGATTGCCATTCATTGATCAGGACGGGGCTGTCGACACCAGGGATCATGCCTTCGTGCTGCATACGGCCCAGCAGGGCATTAAACACGCTTTTGGTCATCGACCAGCCAGGCAGGGGCGTGTTGGCCGTGATGCCCGGTGCATAACGTTCGGCAATGACCTTGCCCCGATGCAAAACAACAATGGCCCGGCTGCGTCGCGAAACATCAGTGCCCGGTTCGTCCATGGCATCGGTCAGAATATTGTTCAATTCGCGACGGTCGATATTGCCCGGTATGGATGCGGTCAAAAGCGGTTGCGGCGGGATCGGGCGGATCAGCGGGCTTGTCGCGCGAAGCTGTTCGATCCGGGCCGGACTATCGGATAGCGTACAGCCAAGATTTGGCCGATAAACAGCAATGCGTTTGCGAAAACCGAACGCATGGGCACTGACCGTTTGATGACGCAAATCGACATTGGCGGTAATAAGCGACAGAGCCGGATTGTTATCGGCAAGTACATCCTCGTCGCGGGCACGGTCCGAGGGCAGGCCATTTACAAAAATGGCAGAACACATGATTTTGGCCGTATAGCCCGCACCAACAGGTGCGAGCCAGATAAAGAACGCGGAAATCACCAGAATGCCAAGCAATATCAGGCCGATAAAGGTGGCTTTGATCCAGGCCATTCCGTTTCCCTTGTGCAGAGCATTATTCGCTCCTTGCATTAGATAAGGCAAGGAGGGTCGCCTGCTTTGCGGGATAGGTCAAGACAGCGGATGGTATAGGAGAACTAACCTGCCGTTACAACGCGCGATTGCCGATACCGAAGCGAGATGACAAATCCTGTAAGATAGAAACCTGCCAGCAGAAATGCTGCCCCCTTCCAGCTTGCCCAGTCGATCATCGCACCGGCAACCGGTGGAACGATCACAACGAAAATCTCGGCAAACTGGGCCAGCATCCCCTGAAGAGCTGGCATCGAAAGATCGCGACCGGCAATACGCGGCAAAAGGGCAAAGCATGTACCGGCAACCGATCCTTGCCCTATATTGAACAGGATCAGTGCCAGAACACTGATGGCGATGTTCTGGCTGACAAACAGGGTGAAAATCGCACCTGCCATCACCGGAAGACCGATGGCAAGGATTATGCGACCAGGAACATCGCGGCCCAAAAT
>CAMPHD010000331.1 GCA_946885765.1 uncultured Thalassospira sp. | reverse complement strand
GTCCAGACCGTCGCCTCGGCAAGCGAGGAACTTTCCGCCTCCATCCAGGAAATCAGCTCGCAAGTCGCACGGTCTTCGGAAATCGCCAACAACGCGGTTGATGAAGCATCACGTGCCAACGCCATGGTTACCGGCTTGGCCGAGGCCGCTGATCGCATCGGTCAGGTTGTCAGCCTGATCAACGATATCGCGTCCCAGACCAACCTTCTCGCGCTTAACGCAACCATCGAGGCGGCCCGCGCAGGCGAAGCCGGCAAAGGCTTTGCCGTAGTCGCAAGCGAGGTCAAAACCTTGCCAACCAGACCGCCAAGGCGACCGAGGATATCGCCCAGCAAATCGGATCGATCCAGTCCGAAACCCACAACACCGTCGGCGCGATTGAAAAAATCACTGAAACGATTTCCAACATCAACGAAATCACCGGTGCGATTGCTGCCGCAGTCGAACAGCAGGGTGCCGCCACCGCCGAAATTTCGGGCAATGTGCAACAGGCGGCTGCGGGTACAAACGAGGTATCATCTTCCATCGGGATTGTGCGCAACACGTCCCAGCAAACCGGTGATGCCGCATCCAATGTTCAGGCCGGAGCCACCGAACTGGCAGAACAGGCCCGCAACCTTGATGCACAGGTCAAAAGCTTCCTTGACCGGTTGCGTCATATCTAGCTCAATCGGAAATCGTAATGGAATCGGGGCGGCATTTACGGATGCCGTCCCTTTTTATTTTTATGTTGTAATTCCCGTCAATTCCGGCGGCAAGCGGCCATCCACAGATGACTATTCTGTTCATGATGACAAAGCCTTGGTTTGCGACTTTGTATCATATCAATAATCATACTTTTTCAGCTTGCATTTCCCCCGACATTCTCTTGTAATCAAAAATAGAATTAGCACATTATACTAAACTGAATGAGTGCATTTTTCTTGCAATAACCCCAGAATAGTTATGGCTTCAAGGGTCGCCCCATCATGTTCAGAAATTTTCGCATCACCCATCGCCTGACCGGACTGGCGACCATCCTTCTGGCGTTCAGTTGCCTGATCGGATCGGTCGGGATTTATAAAATGACCGTGATCGGCAACGAACTTGAACAGGTTGCCGCCCGCGATCTGCCCCTGACCTTGATGCTTGAAAAAATCACGCAGCATCAACTCGAACAAGCCATTCTGATGGAAAAAACACTGCGCTATCGCAAGGTCGACGCCCATGACGCCACCGAAACAGAGGCCGACATCCGTCATCATTTCGAAGAACTGGCCCAACAGACCGATGCCGAACTCGCCACAGCACACCAGATGGTCAACACCTATCTGAAAGATGCAATCAGCGACGAAGCCCGAACCGAATTTTCCGGGGTGGAAGCAGCCCTTGCCCGGATCGAAACAGATCACCGTACTTATGAAACGCAGGTAAACGATATTTTCAAAGCGCTCGATAACGGCGCAAACCCGTCGGACGTTGCGGATGCCGTGATCGCCACCGAAGGGTTGCAGAACAATCTTAATGCCGCGATTAAAAACATTGTTACCGAAGTCGCGGCCTATACCGCGGCCTCAATGGATACCGCCCTTGCAGATGAACGCATGGGCAAGACAATGATTACCGTTTTGTCCGGTCTTGTGTTGCTATCGGGCATCGCACTGGCGTGGCTTCTGGGCCGCTCGATCACGTTGCCGTTGCGCCGTTTGACCGGTGCGCTTGTTGACCTGTCAAAGGGCAAACTTGATACCGCCGTCCCGGTTTCAAAATTCCGCGATGAAGTCGGGGAAATGGCCGATGCAATGCGGATTTTTCAGGCAGACATGATCAAGGCCCGCGAACTGGAAGCCGCCCAGAAGAAACAACGCGCGCGTGATGAAAAACGCCGAGCCGAAACCGACCGGCTCGTCAGGGAATTCTGCGACACGCTTGTCGAAACCTTTGCCGACATCGTCAAAAGTGCGAAGGATGTTCTGGCACGCGCTGAAATGATGCAAACCCAAAGCGGACAGGCCGGATCTCTTGCCGGATCCGTTGCGACCGAGGCAGAAGAGTCATCGGCCAGTGCACAATCGCTAAGTGCCGCGACCGAGGAAATGGTCGCCGCCATTGATGAAATATCATCGCAGATTACCCAGTTTTCCGGAGTGGCCCGCGAAGCCGTCGATCATTCCGCCTCTTCGCAGACGGAAATGCGCAATTTGCAGGAAGTCACCGACGAAGTCGGTCAGGTCGTACAATTGATCACCAAGATCGCAGATCAAACCAACCTTCTGGCCCTTAACGCCACCATTGAAGCCTCCCGTGCAGGTGATGCGGGCAAGGGTTTTGCTGTGGTTGCGGGGGAAGTCAAGAACCTTGCCAGTCAGACAGCCAAGGCGACCGAGGAAATCACCCGCAAGATAGAGCGCATTCAGGCCGTTTCACGCAATTCCTCCGATGCCATCAATAATATCGGCATCGTGATCGGCAGTATCGATGACTATGTCACCGCCATTGTCGGCGCGGTCGAGGAACAAAACGTCACCACCCGCGAAATCGCGCGCAATGTCGATTTCGTATCGGAAAGTGCCAAACGCGTTTCGGAAAATGTCACCACAATCCAAAGCAGCGTCGCCGATGTCGGCAGTAGTGCGGTGACCGTGCATGACAATGCCGACCGCACCGCCCATCAGGCAGATTTCCTGAATGGCAAGATCGGCGAGTTCATCACCGCCATGAAACGTGCCCAAAATGACGACCCGGGCAAGGAAGTCCGCAATCCCCCCATATTGCAGGCCGCCGAATAGCACATTATTCGCAACGCTATGATCATGGCACAGACAGGTCGGGAATTTCTCCGGCCTGTTTTTACCCCGGATGTTATCCCGGGTTAACGCAGCCCCTTGCATCGCCCCGGTCAATCAGGCAAAGCTGTTCGATCTCAACGCGATAAAGGACAAAAGCCATGCTGCCGATCCCTGTAACCGTTTGCCTGACCGGTATCTTTGCCTTGATGCTGATTGCGCTTAGCTTGAATGTTTCCCTGCGGCGGCGCGACCTTAAACTCGCGCTTGGCGATGGCGGCGACAAGGCCCTGCTGCGCCGTATCCGGGCGCATGGAAACTTTGCCGAAAATGCACCTTTCTGCATTCTGGTTGTGCTGGCCCTCGAAGCTGTTCTGGCAACATCGGGCATCATCTGGCTGATTGCCGCGGCTTTTGTCATTGCACGCATTCTGCACGCATGGGGAACGCTGACCGGTACCCTTGCCCTGATTGCGCCCGCCATGGTGATCCAGCATGTCGTGCTGGGTTGTGCTGCAATCTGGCTTCTGATCCAGTCTGTCTGATGACGCCCCGTCCCTTTACGTTGCCCAGCCTTGAGGCCAAATTTGCCAGCTATCCCGACGATGCCGACAAAGCATTGAGGATGATCCGCGAATGGATTTTCGATCTGGCTGCTACCGACCCGGCAATTGGTCCAATCACCGAGGCGCTTAAATGGGGTGAACCCGCGTGGCTGACACCGTCCGGGTCGGGCACCACTATTCGCGCCGGCTGGAAAGCAAAGTCGTCCGCCACGGTTGCGATCTATTTCAATTGCAATACCGATCTGATCGACCGGGTGCGCAGCCATTTTGACGGCATTCTGGAATGCGAGGGCAACCGGGCGATCATCCTGCCCCTTGATCAGCCGATCCCGAGCGATCCGATCAAGACCTGCCTTGGCTGGGCGCTATCCTATCACCGGGACAAGAAGGCCGCCCGCTAATCGGTTCTGGTGTCACGGTTGTTAGTTCTTATTTGATCGGTACATTCGCCTCAAGCTGGTTTCGCATGGTATCCAGATCATCAATCATGCGTTTGGCGGTGGTTTCGTCAAGGCCGCTGGCTTCAAAGACGCAAGGCGGCACTTCCTTTGCCTTTTCACGTAATTTGCGGCCCGCATCGGTCAGGGTGATCCGCACCGAGCGTTCATCCTTCGGATCGCGTTTGCGCAGGACAAGACCTGCGGCCTCCAGCCGTTTCAAAAGCGGTGTCAGGGTGCTTGATTCCAGAAACAGCTTGTCGCCGATATTGCGCACCGCCTGATCGTCTTCCTGCCACAGCGTCACCATCACCAGATATTGCGGATAGGTCAGGTTAAGCTGATCAAGCAGCGGTTTGTAGATCCGGTTAAACGCGTGACTTGCCGAATAGATCGAAAAGCACAGGAAATTTTCCAGTTTCAGATAGTCGTTATTCTGTTCGCT
>CAMPHD010000330.1 GCA_946885765.1 uncultured Thalassospira sp. | reverse complement strand
CTTCTGCACCGTGCTGAAGGGCCTCGAACGCCAGTTCTTCGTCCTTATGCCCGGTCAGAACAACGACCGGGGCACTGTTGGCGCATCTTCGAATGCGGCGAATGGTTTCGACACCCGATGAATCCGGCAGCGTCAAGTCGAGCAGAACAACATCAAAAGCCCCGTCCGGCGACACATCATTCAGCAACGCCATAGCCGACGCGAGGTCGGATCGATGTTCGATTTCGAACCGTTCACCGGTTTCCTCCAGCAACGTCTTCACAAGAAAGGCATCGCCGGGATTATCTTCGACCAGAAGGATACGAAACCGGTTTTCGGTCATAAGGCTTGGCCCATTCGTTTCAGCATTTTGGCGGGCACCAGCGACACAAATGGGTCAACGGGCCTGATCACGCTGATTCTGCATATATTTAGCCTGACTAGCAATCCTGCACATCAATCAGCAACCGCCCCCTGACCTGCCCTTTGAGGATTTTTTCACCCCATGGCAGGATATCGCGAAGCCCCACCTTTGTCGTCACGGCATCGAGTTGCGCCATCGGCAACTCCTGGGCCAGACGTTTCCAGGCTGTGACGCGCTTTTCATACGGGCACATCACGGAATCAATTCCGATCAACCGGACCCCGCGCAACAGAAACGGAATAACCGTTGCAGGCAAATCCGGCCCGCCTGCCAGCCCGCAGGCGGCAACGACACCATGATATTTCATTTCCGATAAAACATGCGCCAGTGTCGTGCTTCCGACACTGTCAATCGCCCCAAGCCAGCGTTCGCTCAGCAATGGTTTGCTGGCATCGGTTAACGCCGCGCGATCAATAATCGACGTTGCACCAAGTCGGCGCAGATAATCATGTGTATCAGCCCGTCCGGTCGACGCCGCAACGCGATAGCCAAGGTTTGCCAGAATGCTGACCGCAACCGATCCGACACCACCAGCAGCCCCGGTAACAAGGACATCACCATCCTGATCGGAGGACAGCCCCTGCTCTTCCAATGCCATGACCGCCAGCATGGATGTAAAGCCCGCGGTGCCAATCGCCATGGCGTGTGCGCCATCAAGTCCATCTGGCATTGGCACCAACCAATCCGCCTTGACGCGGGCATATTGGGCATATCCGCCCCAATGCGCTTCGCCAACCCGCCATCCGGTCAGGATGACCTGATCGCCGGTCGCATAACGCGGATCATCCGATGAAATCACTTCGCCCGCAAAATCAACGCCGGGCACATGCGGATATTGCCGGACAAGACGGCCAAGCCCGTTCAGGATCATGCCGTCCTTGTAATTCAGGGTCGACCAGTCAACCCGGACAAGAACCTCGCCCTCCGGCAGGTCATCAATCGCGATATCCTGAAAACCGGCCTGAACCGTTTTATCCTGCTGGGTTAAAACCAGCCCGCGGAACGCCTTTTTCATGGTTGCTTCCCCGTTTTTCGTTACGTGATCAGGAAAGAAGCTTAAGGCTCGATGGCAAAGGCTGTCAAAGACGCAAAGGTAGTGCCTTGCCCTTAACCGCCGGATGGATTTTTCAGGAAGGATTCATCGGGTCCTGTCAGCAGTCCGATACCAATCAGAACAACGATCAGGATCACCAGATAAAGCCATTTGCGCGAGGTTGCAGGATTATTGGCACTGTCGGGACTATCGGTTGCCATGCCTTCCTTTATGGATGGTGGCAGACTGCGATAGGAAAGCCAGCCGAGCAACGGCACAATGATCAGATCGTCAATCCAGCCGATCCCGGCAATCACATCGGGCAAAAGATCAATCGGACTGACAAGATAGACAATCCCCATCACCAGCAAAATCTTGCTGCGTATCGGCACATCGGACCGAAACAGGCTGCGTAAAAGGTTGGGAATGATCGCCCAGACGGATGCCTTGGCCATGGGATACTCCGGAAAATGAGCCGCCACACACCCCATTCTGACATCCTGTGCAGAAAATGTCAGCGATGTGCAATGCTTGCCGGAAAACTGGCCTGCATATAGCCACTTTCAAACCCGGTGGTTTTGTTCAGATCAAATGCCCCACACATGCTGCCGCAAGAGGTCGTATCCGACGGGTTATGACGGATGGCATATACTTCAAGGCCACTTCCGTAATCGGGAACCGGAACAAGCATGGCTCTGGCCTGTTGATCCCCCACCGACACCTAAAGCCAGGAAATGGCAACGGCAAACGACAAAACAACTATCATTGTCATACTATCAGCGCGGATCATTGGTCTGGTCCGGGTACAGTTGGAACAAAAGTCACATGCAAAGCAAATGCGCCAGCGTGTGATTTGTTCCCTAGTCATTTTCGAAAAATAGATTTTAAGACCAAGGTCAGGAGAAAAGCTTTGATAGCTTTATCTCAATCTATCGCGACCGATACGCGAGCATCAACTGTTCCGCGGATATCACAACCTTGTCCACGGACAAGGTATCCATCAAGGTCTCTTTCACAGACAAATAAGAAGAATCAGGAACAACCTCGTCATAAGACAAGTCCGTGCGAACAACTCTACCCCATGTCGTATATGGCCTGTAAAGCTGATCACGGGACGGGCCGAACAAGCCAAGCGTTGGCCGCCCTGATGCCGCCGCCATATGCATAAGGCCTGAGTCATTTCCAACATACAGGTCCGCGCGGCGCAGACAGGCCATAACCGTCAGAAGATGTTCGCTGCCAAAAATCTCGGTCCGTCTGTTTTCCGGGATCGATGCAATCACCGGTTCGGACGCCTCGCGTTCGTTTGGCGCGCCAACCAGTAGAACATGGGCATCTTCAAGCACACCACCAACCGCCCGCAGGCTTGCAATCGTCTCGGCGAAGCGTTCAGAACGCCAGGTTTTTCCTATCCAGTTGGCACTTGGCCCAACCACCAGAAGCGGGCGTTCATCGGTGGGCAGTATCTCTGCCGCGCGTCGTTCATGTTCCGGGCCGGTCCAGACAAACGGTTCAGGGGCCGGATCAACACCAATCAGCTTTCCAAGCTGCTCTACCCGGTGAACGCTGTCGTCGTTGCCTTTAAGCACCACCCGTGTCCAGCCCGGAAGCACAAATGCCGTCGCACTGCCACGCAGGTCGACAATAATATCCCACCAGCGAAACGCGACTGATTTCCATAGCTTCCACCAATGGCCGCCGCGTTTCTGTTTTGGCATTTCGATGATGCGTTCAAGCCCCGGCACCGCTTCAAAAATCGGGGCGGCAACCGGACCGCAGGCAACCGTCACCCGGATGCCGGGATATGTTTCGACATAGTGACGCAGCACCGATGTCGAAAGAACGGCATCGCCCAGCCGGTTCGAGGTGATGAACAGTAACCGCACGGTTTAAAGTTTCTCCAGCTCGCCAGCGACATTAAGCCATTCACGGCGACTGTTGCGCGCCGCTTCGGACTGGCTGGCAAAAATCTGCCGATCAGTCAGCAACTGCATCACCAGATTACCATAGGCGGTTTCATCGGGAACGATATAGCCGGTCTTGCCGTTTTCGACCCGCGTTTTGGCAATGCCGCCATAGGATACAACCGGAGTTGCCGCCGCCAGGGCATCGTAAATCCATTGGCCGACCTGATCATTGCCGTATTTGCCGTGATGAAGAAACGCACGCGCGGTTGCGATACGTTCGGCCATGTCGGCCTCGGGCATCGGGTGGCAGACGCGGACACCCTTGTCGATGTTATCGCGCACCATATCGACGAGTTCGCCGGAAACATCGTCATTTTCGCCCGCCATCGCCGAAAACAGGTCAGCGGCATAAATTTCCAGAATGGCACCGGGCACCTTGGGCGCGACATAAGCCGACCAGATGCGGATGATCTGGGCAATGCCGGTTTTGCTGTTGGCGACCGTCACGGCAAGGTTTTCGCGGCTTTCGAATGCCCAGTGCATGTTTGATGCCATGGCAAAGGCCGGGCACGCCCCCGGCGCGATCACAATCGGGCGTTTGGCGGTATCGCCATCAAATGCCCTGCCCTGATCTTCATGGGTGAAAATCACCTGCGCGCCGGTTTCAAGCAATGCCAGACGTGCCTTATCGGCATTCAGATCGGATGCCATGCCATCAAACCAAAGCCAGCAATCGCTACCTTCGGGGATTGACGGATGACGCAGCAATTCCGCATCGCGCCACACCAGAACCCGGTCCACCGGATCCCCGCCAAAGGGCGGCATGGCGCTGTCAAGCTGGCGCCAGGCAACGCCATGGTGATCAAGGTCGATGCCACC
>CAMPHD010000329.1 GCA_946885765.1 uncultured Thalassospira sp. | reverse complement strand
ATCATAATCCGTGCCCTCAAGCGCAAAGGTCAGATGATTGGCCCGCGTGATTGCATCGGGAAAGGGCTGCTCTGCTGGCATCAACAGTTTCCACAAACCGACCGTGATCGCGCCGGGGTTCCCGGCCCCGATGGCAGACTTAACGCTTGGATCAAGGCAGGGCTGCAAATCCATGATCGCACGACGCGTCTTGGCCCCGACAATACCATCCGTCGCCCCATAGGCAGACGTACTGCCACGCCTGCAACTTGCCGCAGCAACAAACAACCGGCTCTGAAAATCGGCAATCGCACCGTATTTCCCCAAAACCAGCGGCCGGTCTTCGAAACGATACAGGATCTGGGATAAATCCTGCGCGGGCGCATCAACCGGCATCGCACCGGCAAATAACCCTGCCGCCAGTCCAAGGACCGGCAGCAGGAAACGTTTAAAACGCAGCAATCTTTCAGGCCCGGTCACGGGCGCACCTCATTGACATGAAAGCTGTTCGGTCAGCTTAACCGGGCTCGCCAGCAACGCCAAGCGATACGCCCCATCCCTCTCAAACCCGATCGCCTCATAGACCTTCGCCGCCGCCGGGCTATCCGTTGACAGCACCGCATGGGTCACGCCGCGCGCCCGTGCCGCCAGAAGTGTTTTGGCGACAAGGATACGCGCATAGCCGTTACTGCGCTGTTCGGGCGGCGTCCAGACCGGGCCGATCTGGACCATGTCGGGCAGTTCGGCGTTGAAACCCGAAAGACTGACCGGAACACCATCAACGACAAGCGCCCACATATTGCGGTCATTAAGTGCATGGACAAGGCGACTGGCGATCCGGCTATCAAGGGCTGGCGTATCCTCTCCGCCCAGTGCCTCGATCTCATAGGCGCGCAGCCAGCGCAACAGCGTATTGCGATCAATCCGTTCGGCATCAACCATCTGGAAACTGTCCGACCGCACATTTTGCGGCAGGATCAGATGAGCAAGATCAAGCCGATAAAAAGCATCACATGCATTGATGGCAAATTGCGCATTGCCAAGCCCAAGCATATCAATCACGCCCTGTGCCTGATCGGCCGGACCAAAGAAACCCGCCACCGGTTGCGCATTTTCGGAACGGAACAGATCAATCAAACCAGGCGGCACCGGTCTACCACCGGTTTGCACAAAAACATTACCGTTGCCAAATATCGTCAAAACCGCCGTTACTGCACCATCGCCAGAAACCTCGCCGTAATAGCAGCCCGAAAGCGGATGATGACGTCGGTTCATGCCGACTTTTCGCAAATTGCTGCGCAGGACCATGCTGGTTTCGGCATGGGTCGCGAGAAATGCGTCAAGGGCATGAAGATCGTCATCTTGCAGCTTTCTGTACTGCATATCGGGGGTCCCTTTCTTTGGGCTTCAGGTAAGTGCCAACCTTCCGAATTGGCATAAAAAAAGACCGCTCCATTAGCGGCCCTTCACATATCGCAAGGTAATCCAACAGAGGTTCAAACACTTATGTCTTGAAAGCTCGTCGCATTGTTCCAACCATTGGATGTCACCTTAAATTCAAAAAATATCTCTTCGATGGATTCTTATTATCACAACCTTCCGAATTTTCGATCCTTCTTTTTAAAATTCTTTTCCGACCACAACATCACCCTGTTTCCGGAATACGGAAACAGTTGGGAACCTGCAAGAAGCTGATTTTCAATTCGGTTTGCGATAACCTCCGAAACTGGTATTACCATTACCAAGCGCATTTTATTCGGAGTTAACCTCATGCCAGTGATTACCTGCGTCGAAGACCTGAAACGTATCTATAAACGTCGCGCACCGCGCATGTTTTACGATTACGCAGAATCCGGAAGCTGGACCGAGCAAACATTCCGTGAAAACACCACTGATTTTCAGGATATTCACCTGCGTCAGCGGGTCGCGATCGATATGGCAGGGCGCTCCACCAAAAGCCAGATGATCGGTCAGGATGTTGCCATGCCTGTCGCCCTTGCCCCAGTCGGACTGACCGGCATGCAATGTGCAGACGGCGAAATCAAGGCTGCCCGCGCGGCGGAGAAGTTTGGCGTCCCCTACACATTATCAACCATGTCGATCTGTTCGATCGAAGATGTTGCCGAGAACACATCCAAGCCCTTCTGGTTGCAGGTTTACACACTCAAAGACGACGACTTCATGAAGCGGCTGTTTGACCGGGCGAAAGCCGCCAAGTGCTCTGCCGCGGTGATCACGGTGGATCTTCAGATGCTGGGGCAACGTCACAAGGATTTGAAGAACGGTCTGTCTGCCCCGCCCAAGTTGACCGTCAAATCGGTCACCAACATGATGACAAAAGTGCAGTGGGGGCTGGGTATGCTTGGTACCAAGCGCCGCTTCTTTGGTAATATCGTCGGCCATGCCAAGGGGGTTGCCGACCCGTCATCACTGAGCACCTGGACCGCCGAAGCGTTCGATGAATCACTTGATTGGGACCGTATTCGCGAGTTCCGCAAAATGTGGGATGGGCCCTTGATCATCAAGGGGATCATTGATCCGCGCGATGCTCTGGAAGCACTTAACGTTGGCGCAGATGCCATCATTGTTTCCAACCATGGCGGACGCCAGCTTGATGGCGCTTTGTCCTCAATCCGTGCATTGCCAGCCATCATGGATGCCGTCGGTGACAAGATAGAAGTCCACCTGGATAGCGGGATCCGTTCCGGCCAGGATGTGCTCAAAGCACTGGCACTGGGTGCCAAGGGCACCTATATCGGGCGCGCCTATGTTTATGGTCTGGGCGCAATGGGCGAAGCCGGTGTGACCAAGGCGCTTGAGATCATTCACAAGGAACTTGAAGTTTCCATGGCGCTTTGCGGCCATACTGACGTGACCAAGGTGGATCGCGATATCCTGATGATCCCGCGCGATTTCTCCGACCGCTGGCAATAACCCGACTGAGGCACTTACGTCTTTGAAGATCAAATAAAAAGCGGCGTCTTCTAGTGCTGAAGACGCCGCTTTTTAATTTGGTTCTGTTGGGAAGCAAGCCCTCTACCGAGGGCAAACCCTCAAAAAGAAAAAGCGCCACCTGAAGGTGACGCTTTTCCAATAAAATCGCGAGCCTGATGCCCGAAAACGACTTAACGTTTCGAGAACTGGAAGCTACGACGAGCTTTGGCGCGACCGTATTTTTTACGTTCGACTGCACGGGAGTCACGGGTCAGGAAGCCGCCTGCTTTGAGCGACGGACGCAGTGCCGGCTCGAACAGGGTCAGCGCGCGCGAGATACCGTGACGAACGGCACCGGCCTGACCGGAAAGACCACCACCGGTAACGGTGCAAACGACGTCGAACTGATCTTTACGATTGGCAACGCCGAACGGCTGGTTGATCACCATGCGCAGAACCGGACGTGCGAAGTAATCTTCGAATTCGCGGCCATTGACGGTGACTTTACCCGAGCCCGGTTTGATCCAGACGCGTGCAATTGCGTTCTTACGACGACCGGTTGCATAGGAACGGCCCTGTGCGTCGATCTTCGGTTCCGGCAGGGTGCCTTCTGCAGCAGCAGCTTCACCGCCCTGTGCGAGATCCTTGAGATCTTCAAGAGTTTTGGTGTCGGCCATTACTTAGCACTCCGCTTATTCTTGTCGTTCATTGCGGCAAGATCGAGAACTTCCGGCTTCTGTGCATCATGCGGATGCTCGGTACCGGCATAGACGTGCAGCTTGGAAAGAACCTGGCTGCGCAGCGGACCACGGGACATCATACGCTCGACAGCTTTGATGATCACACGTTCCGGATGCTCGCCATTCAGCAGCTTGTCCATGGTGCGTTCTTTGATGCCGCCCGGATAACCGGTGTGCCAGTAGAACTTCTTGTTCTGAAGTTTACGGCCGGTCAGTTTGACTTTTTCGGCATTGACGATGACGATGTGATCGCCACAATCCATGTGCGGGGTAAACATCGCTTTGTGTTTACCACGAAGACGGTTGGCAACAACGGCAGCAAGACGGCCGAGTACGACGTCTTCTGCGTCGACTACAAACCATTTGCGCTCGATGTCACTCGGTGTCGCAGTGAAGGTTTTCATAATTTAATACTCGAAAACTGGGTTCCACGGAGGGAATCGCCCCTCGTTGAAAGTCGGCGCAGTATGCCAGCATTAAACAGGAAAGCAACAGGAATATTTCGTTGTATTTCAATGGATTGCATCAATAGGTATTATTTTACCACACTGATTTTGATCATTCTCATACCGCTTTTGGCCCGGTCCCATTTTCCGG
>CAMPHD010000328.1 GCA_946885765.1 uncultured Thalassospira sp. | reverse complement strand
CCCCGCTTGCCTTCCATACTGTTCAAAAGCGAGGTTTCCTCGCCGCAGACATAGGCCCCCGCCCCCATGCGGACTTCCATGTCGAAAGCGTAATCCGATCCCAGAACCTTTGAACCCAGTAGTTTGTTTGCCCGTGCGACTTCTATCGCTTCGTTCATAATGCGGATCGCATCAGGATATTCCGACCGCGTATAGACATACCCCTTGGTCGCACCGGTCGCCAGACCGGCAATAATCATGCCTTCGATCAGGACAAACGGCTCGCCCTCCATGATCATGCGATCAGCAAATGTACCACTGTCGCCTTCGTCGGCATTACAGACGATGTATTTCTGATCGCCCGGTGCCTGCCGGACCGTACTCCATTTGATCCCCGTCGGGAAACCGGCACCACCACGCCCGCGAAGGCCTGAATCCGTAACTGCCTTGACGATATCCTCGGACGTCATCCCAAGGGCATTTTCAAGCCCCTTAAGCCCGTCATTGGTACGGTAATCGTCAAGCGACACCGGATCGACAATGCCGCAACGCTGGAAGGTCAGGCGTGTCTGCGCCTTCAGAAACGGGATATCCTGCGTCGGACCAAGGAAATGTTTGTGCTCTCCGCCTTTCAGGAAACCGGCATCAAACAGACCATCAATATCCTCTACATCGACCGGGCCATAAGCCAAACGCCCGCGGGGTGTTTCGACCTCGACCATTGGTTCAAGCCAATACATGCCAAACGAACCGTTGCGCACGATCTGGATATCTTCACCGCGTTTGATCGCTTCGGTGGCAATGGCTTTTGCCACATCATCCGCGCCAAGCGCGACAGAACCTGAATCAAGCGGGACGTAAATTTTGACTGTCATGCCCCCACCTCACTCAGGATACAATCAAGGCGGTCCTTGCTGACACGGCCAACAACCTTGCCATCGACCATCGCGGCCGGGGCACAGGCGCACAGCCCAAGGCAGAACACGGGTTCAAGCGTAACATTCCGGTCACTTGTCGTTTCCGACCAGCCCACTTTCAGCTTGCGTTTGGCATGGTCGGCAACGTCGTCGGCTCCCATGGACTGGCAGGCTTCGGCACGGCAGATCTTGATCACGTGTTTGCCCGGTTTTTCTTCACGGAAATCGTGATAGAAACTGGCAACCCCGTGGACTTCCGCCCGGCTTAGATTGAGTTTTTTGGCGATTGTCTGAAGGGCACCATCGGGAATGAAACCGAATTCTTCCTGCACTTCATGCAGGATCGGCAAAAGCGGCCCTTCAAGTCCGGCCAGATCATCACAGATGGTCCCGACGCGGACGGATATTTCCTCGGTCGTCTCTGATAAAGACATGCAAGCCTCTCTCACTTAGCAGTCTATTGAATTATTTGTTATTCTTGACAGTGTCGGCGATTGCCAACGTCTGTTCAATAAAGCCATTCCGTTACGCGATAGCGAAAACCTATCAAGGCGTTTCAGGCGGGCTCCAGTTCCGAAATATTCTTCGCCTCTTTCAGCAACGCCGACACAACCGGCGTTGCCGGTTCACGTTTTGCAGCAATCATGCCCACCAGATGCGATGCATCCGGATCGACAATCGGGATTGATTTGACCCGATCACGCATGCTGAATTCCTTGACCATCTTGACCGGCATGATGCTGGCCCAGTTCCCCGTATGAACGTGGGTAAAAAGGGCGATCATCGAATCACTTTCCAGCGTCGGGCTGACGCGCGCGCCTGCCTCGGTCAGATGCTGATTGATAATCCGCCGGTTCTGCATATCGGGTGTCAACAAACATAACGGAAATTCGGCCGCCTCGCGCCAGGTGATGCTTTCGCGATCCCCGATATCATCGAAATTCGACGTCACAAGGTGATAGCGTTCATAATAAAGCGGGATCGATGTCACCCGGCCAAGCGGCTCATTATCCAGATAGGTGATCCCGACATCGATTTGAAGGTTATCAAGCAACGCCTGTATTTCGGTCGAGGTCCGCGACAGCACGGCAAAGGTCACATCCGGATGCTATCCCCCACACGGCGCGGTCAATTCCTGCACCATCGAAAGGGCGCTCGGAATGACCGCGATCTGCACCTGCCCGGTCAGACCAAAGCGCATCGCGCGCATTTCATCGCGCATCGAACGTGAACTTCCAACAATATGGCGTGCCCATTCCAGAACCCGTTCACCTTCGGGCGTTAATCCCTGATACCGCGAACCGCGGCGCACCAGCACGACACCAAGATGGTCTTCAAGCTGGCGCAAGGCACTGGAAAGGGTCGGTTGTGTCACACCGCATTCTTCGGCGGCATGGCCAAAATGCTGCTCGCGTGCGAGCACCATAAACATTTCAAGTTTGTCGATCATGGCGTATCCGGCGCCTTTCCGGGTTATCCCGTTTTTGTAGCGCAGTTAAACAGGTTGATAGACACCTTGAGCAGGGCGGGGTCCTGTTTGCAGGATAACCCACTTTGCGGGTCACCCTGCAACAAAACCGGACATGAAAATATCAATGCGTCTTCATGTCCGATGTCACCGGTCGGCGTTGTGCCGACCGGTGACAGGGACGGGAGTTACGCTTCTGACGTCGCCTCACGACCGGTCGGGGCCGGTTTGGCAGGTTCGGCCGCGGTTTCCATGTAATGCTTGTCATGGATCGGCTTGACCAGTGCGTTGGCAATCAGGCCAATCACCAGTAGGGCCGCCATGGCATACATGGTTGTGTTATAAAGGCTTGGCGTCGGATCAACCGTCCCGGCCGGGGCGATTTCCATCAGGCGGCCAATGGTAACGGTTTTGGCCGCAATCAGCTGATCAAGCTGATCCATACCGGCACCGAACTTTGCCTGAAACGCTGCCGGATCAATCTTGGCTGCCAGTTCCTTGATCGAATTACCGACCGAGGTCTGACGCAGCTGAGTGATGGCAAGCGGGCCAAGCACGCCCGCGACACTCCATGCAGTCAGAAGTCGACCATGGATGCCGCCGACATATTTGGTGCCGAAAACATCTGCCAAATAGGCCGGGATGGTCGCAAAACCGCCGCCATACATGGTGAAGATGATCATGGTTGCACCATAGAACATCACAAGCCACGTCACGACCGGGTTCACACTGACCTGACCCGCAGCATACGGGATCGACAGATACAGGATGATGCCAAGAATAAAGAAGCAGTAGTAGGTGTTCTTGCGCCCGATATAGTCCGAGGTAGATGCCCAGAAGAACCGGCCGCACATGTTAAAGACTGAAATCATGAACACATAGGTCGCAGCAAAACCGGAATTCACAATCAGCGGCAGCGTGCTGCCAAAGATTTCCGTCATCATGGTTTTGGCAACGCCAATCACCCCGATACCCGCCGTCACGTTAAAGCACAGAACGATCCACAGCATATAGAATTGCGGGGTTTTCAGCGCCTGATCGATATGAACGTTTTTCTGGGTGATCATCCGCTTGGAGGCTTCCTCGCCAGTCGGCGGCGTCCAGCCTGCCGGCAACCAGCCTTCGCGCGGTACACGATACGAGAATGCCGCGATGATCATGACGATGAAATAGGCCACACCAAGTGTAATGAATGTCGCGGATGCACCGGTATTACCGGTCCCTGCAACATAAACGCCTTCTTCAATCGGAACCGGGGCCGATGCCACCTGGGCGGCACCTGCAATCACGACTTCGACCATCTGGCCACCGACTTCGGCCATGCGTTTGCCGCCCTCGGTGACAAGGTTAACAGCACTTTCCGGGCCAAGATATTCCGGCACCTTGTAAAACAGCGAAAGCAGACCTTCCTTGATCGGTGTTGCGATCATCGCCCCACCGCCAAAGCCCATGATCGCCATGCCGGTTGCCATACCGCGACGGTCCGGGAACCATCGGATCAGCGTTGACACGGGCGACACATAGCCAAGACCAAGACCGGCCCCGCCAATCACGCCATATCCCAGATAAACCAGCCAAAGCTGATGGCTGGCAATGCCAAGACCACCAATGATAAAACCGCCGCCCCAGCAGCAAGCAGCAACAACCCCGACCATACGCGGGCCGACTTCTTCAAGCCATTTTCCGCCAAATGCAGCAGCAAGGCCAAGACAGACAATAGCGACCGAGAAAATCCAGACGACAGATTGCAGGCCCCAGTCACCGGAACTTGCGGCAACAACGCCGAATTCCTTGATCAAAGGCGGGTTGAAAATCGACCAAGCGTAGACCGAGCCGATACAAAGATGAATGGCGATGGATGCTGGCGGAACTTTCCAGCGGTTGAAATCGTCTCCT
>CAMPHD010000327.1 GCA_946885765.1 uncultured Thalassospira sp. | reverse complement strand
CGCGGCAGGTCGGACTTTGCCATTTTCAGCAATTCACGCGGATCAGCTTCGCAACGCGCGATCTCGTCTTTGGTCAACTGACCATTGGCAACCGGATCAAGGCCGACAATCCCCTGATTGACATCGCCATCGGCGATGGCCTGAATTTCCAGTTCGTGCAACTCGGTAAAGGCTGCAATCTGCCGGAACGACAAGCCGGTATTGTCGATAAGCCATACGGCCGTTGCTTTGGGCATGAGGGGCTGAGCCATAATTCCTCCTGTTTACTCTTTCTTTCTCTGGAGACCGGCGATGGGATGAACCCCAAATACGCGGGAATATCTGCCCCAGAATATAATCTGTTTTGGTGTTCCGGCAACGCAGCAAAGGCAACCCGAAGTGAGTGCCGCGCGTCGCTGGAACCGCCACAGCGCTCTTTTCGATCAATGTGCGGTTAAAAGCAACAATCTGTTGCAGGTTATCGAAAAGAATATTTCTTTGCGACCCGCAATCGAAGGCCTGTTGCCGGGAAAGGGTGAAGTCGATGGTGATCGATATGTCTTCAACCCGCATCCGTAAACGATCAAGGGACTTCCAGTACCACTTTTCCAACATGTGCGCCACCCTGCAAAATCTCGTGCGCCTGTTGGGCCTGATCCATCGGCAGGGTTTGGTAAATGACCGGCCTGATCGTGCTGCTTTCAAATAGCGGCCAGACCTGCTGGTGAAGTTTGCCTGCGATTGCGCCCTTGTTGGCGACCGGCTGGGCACGCAGGGTTGATCCCATCAGGGTCAGGCGTTTTAACAGAAGCGGGGTAAAGTTGGTTTCGGCCTTTGGTCCGTTCAGGAACGCAATGATCAGGATGCGGCCTTCCATCGCGGCGGCCTTGAAATTGCGACCGACATAATCGCCCGCCACCATATCAAGGATGACATCCACCCCCTTGCCACCGGTTGCGGTTTTTACCTCTTCGACGAAGTCCTGCGTTTTGTAGTTGATGGCAACATCCGCCCCAAGGTCCAGACAGGCCCGGCATTTTTCATCGGTGCCTGCTGTTGCCATGACGCGTGCGCCAAATGCCTTGGCAAGCTGGATCGCGGTTGTGCCGATCCCCGATGTCCCGCCATGGACAAGGAATGTTTCGCCCTGTTTCAGCCCGGCCTTGTCGAACACATTGTGCCAGACGGTAAAGAAGGTTTCGGGAAGGGATGCGGCTTCTGTCATGGAAAGACCGGCCGGGACGGCCAAGCATTGCGCGGCGGGGACGGCGGCATATTGGGCATAACCGCCGCCGGTGACCAGGGCACAGACGCGATCACCGATTTTCCACGTCGTGACATCGGGGGCGGTGGCGACAATTTCGCCTGAAAGCTCCAGCCCCGGAATTTCCGATGCGCCGGGTGGCGGCGGATACATTCCGGCCACCTGCATCAGATCGGGGCGATTGACCCCGGCGGCATGAATACGTACCAGAACCTCGCCACCCGCGATGGTGGGGACAGCAACCTTGCCCGCGGCAAGATGCCGGTTCTCGCCGTCGATACGGATTTCGATTGCCTGCATGTCTTTGGAAAGGTTTGGGGCAAGGTCTGGCAAGGTCATGACAAAACTCCATGGCGAATGATAAATTCGGTCACTATGTAATAGCGGGAAAAACGCCAAGGGCAAAATGTCAAAGGAGGATCACTGTGGAAGAAGACGACCTGAAAAAACCTTTGGCCGCGATGTTCGGCCTGCCGCGGAACCTTGACGGAATGTCGGTTGAGAACCTTGTCGATTATCGATCCGCACTTGAACAGGAACTGGTGCGCGTTGACGCGGCAATGGAGCATCGCAATGGCGTGCGTGCCGGGGCAGAGGCGCTTTTCAAGAACTGACGGGACGGGTGCGCCAAAACCTTAAACGTGAGGGTGTATTTTTAAACCTCCGGTTAATTGAATCTTAAACTTCCCGTCTTATATATGAGTAGTGGGCCAGAGTTTGGCCCCTTGTCGAACGTGATGTTTCGATGCCTCCCTGTTAAACTGAACCGCCCAAATTCAGGGCGGTTCTTTTTATGTTTTCGCCTTCTACGTACTGTTTATACGTATTTCGGTACGTATTAATACGTACTGTCATATTTCCGACATTTATTACCTTGACCCCTTGCCAACCGCTGGCTAGAGTTCGGCCACAAACAAGATCAAGAATAACAAAAAAGTCCGGCAAGTTTAGCAGGTTGAGGCAAGGCCGCCCTTTGGGGCGGTCTTTCTATTTCGGGGCAAATTCAGGCAGATGCTTGAAGCCCGGTGTCCGTTTCCCATATAAGCGGTATGGCAGACAAGGATCACCCGACCCGGATCGGGCACCCCTATCAGAGCAACTTCGCGATCATCCCGTTGTCGCGGACCTATGATGAGGCTTTCACCCTGTTGGTGGAGGCGCGCAACTACCTTTCAGCAAACCGTACCGTATCGCGTCGTGATATTCACAACAGTGTCCGGATGTCCCGGTTTATCGAGGAAATGCGCATGACCAGCCGCCTGATCCGGGCAATGGCATGGTTGCTGGCGGTGCGTGCGGTCGAGGAAGGCGAAATCGGCTGGGAAGATGCTGTCGACATAGAGGACCTTATGGTCGACCTGCAAATTTGCGCACGGGAAGACAGCAACGAGGATACCGGATTTCCTCCGGCTCTGCGCGACCTTATGGACAGGGCCTATTCGCTTTACATGCGTACCGCACGCATGGAATTGCAGGTGGCGGCCCGTTATTCCGCGTAACATTCATCAGATTTTGCGATGGGAGAGGTACGGTGATGGGCCGAGGCTCAGGCGCGCGAAGTTGCTGCAAAAACCTCGATCGGTTCTGCAAAGCCCTTCATCTGGCGGCGACCCTTCGAGGTAAAGGCCGCCCGGCTTCCGGCATAGGTGTCCTTGACGTTCTGTGACACCAGAATTTCATCACCACCGGCCTGTGCGCAGACACGTGCGGCAAGCTGCACAACGCTGCCAAACAGGTCGTTTTCTTCGGTAATGGCTTCACCGGCATTGATGCCGATGCGGATCTGGAACGGCAATTCATCGCGGCCGTTATGCTGTGCCATGTTGCGCTGAATCTCGATGGCGGCTTCGACGGAGCTTGCAGATGACGGGAACACGGCCATGATGCCATCCCCCATATGCTTCACTTCCTTGCCGTAATTATTGATCAGCGCGGTGCGGACAATCTGGTTATGGACATGCACCATCTGCTGTGCGCCAACATCGCCCAGTTTCTGTGTCATCTGGGTGGAATTGACAATGTCGGTGAACATCAGGGCATGCAGTTTTTTGCCGCCCGCGGGTTGTCCGCCGCTTGGCTTTTCGGTCCAGGCGGCAATGGCACGCGATACCGATGTGATGATGCTGCGTTCATCCTTTATGTAGGCGTCCATGGAGCTTCGGCCCGCGCCATACATATCCTTGTATTTCGGTTCCAGAATATAGCTATCGACATTCTTGCAGAACGTGTCGGCCATATTGCCGGTCGCGCCCAGTGCCGAAATGCAGTCTTTAAGCACGCTGCGCCCCTGAGCAGCCTCAAGAGCATTCTTCTCGCTGCAGGCGTCGCAGGCACCGGCAACGTAAAGATTGACGCCGAATGTATGATAGGCGTCCATATTCGGAACCGTGCGTTTGATGGCGGCCATCGAACCGGCAATGAACGATTTCATGACATGGCGAGTGGCCTGAAGTGTCGGAGTCTCCGTCAGGGGGCGATCCGGGATTCCGTCATCTTTCTTGTCCGATGCGGTTTCATCCTCTTTCGCCTTTTCCGGCGTACTATCCTGCCCGGTATCGCCGTCAGAACGGTCTGCTTCGGCCGCCATTGCTGCGAAGCTGTCTGATAGTGAAGGGCTTCTTGCCGGTGAAGCCGCCCTGCGCGTCGGTCGGGATGACTGATTTGCCAAGGGGTTCTGTTGTACCGGCGTTGTACGTCCCTTGCCTTTGAATTTGCGCGTGATGCTCATCAGCATCGGTGTGGCGCTGGCAAGGAAACCGACAATAAACGATATGAAATTGGCTTTGTCATAAAAGCCCTGGCTGATCGAAACGCCCATGCGCGGCAGATATTCAAGCCCTTGCGAAGCACCCAGCATTGCCGCGAGACCAACCGCAATCGCGATACAAAAGGCGATCATCAGTTTCAGGGCGACCCCGATCAGGCTGGGGTTCTCTTCCTGCTTAACCGGTTTTTGCTTCGTTCGGGCGGGATTTGGCTCGGGGCTGGCAACCTGTTCCGGGGCGCTTGCTACTGGTGCTGCGGGT
>CAMPHD010000326.1 GCA_946885765.1 uncultured Thalassospira sp. | reverse complement strand
CATCAAAATCTGTAATTGGTTTGCTCATCTACACAGGAACGGTGTATGTTGCGGCGCACTCGTTGGAATGGCGCATGAATTTAAATCGACTTTAACGATTTTGGATCACTTGCACCATATACAAACGCGGCTTAAATCGGTACACCTATACCGATTAACCAATGAATGTGAGAAATCAGGGCTTGGGCGAGACTCTGATCGGTGAATACCGGCTTATGACCAATACGGACGAAAACAGTCCGAAACGGTCGGCAGCCAAAGGAGAGAGGCCATATGGAACGCGAATCCATGGAATTTGACGTGGTTGTCGTCGGTGCCGGTGTATCCGGTCTGTCGGCTGCCATTCGCCTGATGCAACTCGCCCAGGAACATGAAAAAGAAATCACCGTCTGTGTGGTGGAAAAAGGTTCCGAGGTCGGCGCGCATACGCTTTCGGGTGCGGTGATGGAACCGCGTTCGATGAACGAACTTTTCCCCGACTGGAAAGAACGCGGCGCACCGCTGAATGTCCCGGCTGGCAAGGATGAATTCCTGATGCTGAGCGAAACCGGCGGCATCAAGCTCCCCACCCCGCCGCAGATGCATAACAAGGGCAACTATATCGTCAGCCTCGGCAATGTCTGCCGCTGGATGGGCGAACAGGCCGAAGCCATGGGGATCGAAGTTTATCCCGGCTTTGCCGCCGCCGAAGTCCTGTTTAACGAAGACGGTTCGGTCAAGGGGATCGCGACTGGCGATATGGGCATCGCGCGCGATGGCACACCCGGCCCGAACCACGAACCGGGCATGGAACTGCATGCCAAATACACCTTCTTTGCCGAAGGCTGCCGCGGGTCGCTGTCCGAACAGCTGATCAAAAAGTTTGATCTGCGCAAAAATTCCGATCCGCAAACCTATGGCATCGGGATCAAGGAACTCTGGGAAGTCGACCCCGAAGTTCACGAAGAAGGCAAAATCACCCATACGACTGGCTGGCCGCTCGATAAAAACACCTATGGCGGGTCGTTCCTGTATCACCTTGATAACAATCAGGTGGTGGTCGGTTTTGTTATCGGCCTTGATTACGAAAACCCGCACTTAAGCCCGTTTGACGAATTCCAGCGTTTCAAAACCCACCCGAAAGTCCGCAAGATTTTCGAAAAGGGTCGTCGCATTTCCTATGGCGCACGTGCGCTGAACGAAGGCGGTTTTCAATCGATCCCCGATCTGGTCTTCCCCGGCGGCTGTCTGATCGGCTGTTCGGCCGGTTTCATGAACGTGCCGAAAATCAAGGGATCGCACACCGCGATGAAGACCGGCATGCTCGCTGCCGAGGCCGCGTTTGAGGCACTAAGTGCCGAAACACCGCCCGCCTCGATGGAAAGCTACCCGGAGAAGCTGAAAAACAGCTGGGTCTATCCCGAACTGCACAAGGTGCGAAACATCCGCCCAAGTTTCGCCAAATGGGGCTATTGGGGCGGCATGGCCTATAGTGCGGTTGACACCTATCTGTTGGGCGGCAAGGCCCCCTGGACCTTCAAAAACCATGCGGACCATACCTGCCTGAAACCGGCAGCCGACATGCAGAAAATCGACTATCCGAAACCGGATGGCAAAATCAGCTTTGACAAACTGTCATCGGTGTTCCTGTCAAACACCAATCACAGCGAAGATCAGCCGATCCATCTGACGCTCAAGGATGCAAGCGTTCCGGTCGAAACCAACCTTGCAGTCTATGACGGGCCCGAAGCCCGTTATTGCCCGGCTGGCGTTTACGAATTTGTCGTCGATGAAGTCAAGGGCGGCAAACGTCTGCAAATCAACGCGCAGAACTGCGTGCATTGCAAGACCTGCGACATCAAGGACCCGACCCAGAACATCGTATGGGTGGTGCCAGAAGGTGGCGGCGGCCCGAACTATCCCAATATGTAATGCTTAAAAAAGGGCCGCGTCATGCGGCCCTTTTTCGTGATATCCATGATCGTTATGCGCTCTATTCCGGCGCATAGCCAAATGCGGCGGGCGGATTGGCCGCCGTTTCGGTCCAGACACTTTTGGGCTGCATATATTCCATCAACCCTTCCTTGCCGCTGGATCGGCCATAGCCACTGGCACCAAATCCACCAAAGGGCGACATGACATTGATCGTCTTGTAACTGTTGATCCAGAACGTCCCGGCCCGCACATTGGCCGCAACCCGGTGTGCGCGGTCCACCGATTGCGTCCAGACGGCCCCGGCCAGACCAAATTTGCTGTCATTGGCAATCGCAACCGCCTCTGCCTCATCTTCAAACGGAATGACCGAAACAACCGGGCCAAAGATTTCCTCTCGCGCAATCGCCATGTCATTGCGCACATTGCCCAGAACCGTCGGACGCAGGAAATAACCTTCCTCGCAGCCATCCGGGCGAACACCCCCGGCAAGCAATTCTGCCCCCTCGTCCTGACCAGCCGCCACCAACCGGCGCACCGTCTGATATTGCGCGTCATTGTTGATCGGGCCGATCTGGGTTGCGCTATCCATCGGATCACCGACCGGAATGCGATTGGCCCCATCGACCAGCATATCAAGGAAACGATCAACCACATTCCGCTGCACCAGCAACCGTGATCCCGCGACACAGCTTTGCCCCGCCCCGCTAAAGATCGCGGCCTGCGCGCCCAGAACCGCGCGCTTAAGGTCCGCATCGCCAAACACGATATTGGCCGATTTCCCGCCAAGCTCCAGCACGCAGGGCACAATATTCTGTGCGGCCTGACTTGCAATAATCGCCCCCGTGCGCGGCGACCCGACGAAAACAACCTTGCGCGTCACGTCATGGGTGGTCGCCGCCGCCCCGGTCGTCATGCCAAGCCCAGTCAGAACCGTGATCACCCCGTCGGGCAAACCGGCCTTTTTGGATAAAACCCCAAGTGCCAGCGAGGTTAACGGCGTCATTTCGGATGGTTTCAGAACCGCCGCATTCCCGGTACAAAGCGCCGGGGCCAATTGCCATCCGGCGGTAAAGATCGGCGCATTCCACGGCGTAATCTGTGTCACCACGCCATAAGGTTCTGGACGGGTATAATTCAGATGGCTGGTCGGGACCGGGATCACATCGCCATGCAGCTTGTCGGCCCAACCGGCGTAATATTCAAACATCTCCGCGACTTTAAGCACCTCGACCTTTGTATCGCGGATCGGCTTGCCCGCCGTCACGGTTTCCAGCATCGCCAGTTCGTCAAGATGATCACGCACCTGCTGCCCGATCCGCCAAAGGATCCGGCCACGTTCGGCTGCCGTCATGCCCCACCAGACTTTCTGCCCGGAACTGGCCGCCTTCATTGCGGCATCCACGACGTCCGCCCCGGCATCCTTAAGCGTCAAAAACGCCTTGCCGGTCGCCGGATCGATCAGTTCGAACATATCGCCACGTCCGGGCATCATCGCCCCATTGACCCAGCTTCCGATCTCATCGCTGCCAAAAAACGGCGCCATGGCCTTGTGATAGTCACGCGGCATCATTTTGGTATCGCTGCTCATGATTTGGCTCCTTTGTCGGCAGGATTACATTCGGTGATACGGTTGAAATCTGCGTCATCGGCAAACACTTTGGCACTTGCCGCCCAAATCTGTCCGGCCAATCCCGAAACTGGCAGGGAAACGTCCTTTTCCTTGGCAAGCGCCATGGCAAGCCGCACGTCCTTGCGCATCAGTCCCATGGTAAAACCACTGTCAAAGGCGCCGTTCATCACCCATTTCGGATAATTGACCTCGCTGATCGCACTGCGGCCCGACCCGGCATTCAGGGCCGCAATCAGGTTTTCCGTCGTCACGCCTGCCGCATTGCCAAGACGCACCGCCTCGCTCATGGTCAGAAGGTGGCTTGCCACCAGCATGTTATTGACGATCTTCACCGCATGGCCCGCACCGACCGGCCCGACATGGGTAATCTTCCCGCCCAGTGAATTCAGGACCGGCATCGCACGCGCCACATCCGCATCCCCACCGCCAACCATCATCGTCAGATTGCCGCTATTGGCACCGGCCGGGCCGCCGCTGACCGGCGCATCAATCAGGATATGCCCCTGTGTCCGCAGCTCCGCATCAAGTTCGCGGGTCACATCGGGCTCGGATGTCGTGGTGTCGATCACAAGCCTTGGGTCCATATCGCGCCCGCCAAGGCCATCATCGCCGGTCAGAACCGTGCGCACATGGTTCGCCGTCGGCAGCGACAGGATAATCGTCTGGCACGCTTCAAACAGTTCGGGCAGGCGGGCAACGATGGTTGCCCCGGCAGCAGCAGCCTCGGCCTGACGTTCCGGCGAAAGGTCAAACCCGACCCTG
>CAMPHD010000325.1 GCA_946885765.1 uncultured Thalassospira sp. | reverse complement strand
GCGCTTTGCTGTCCCGCTGTCATCCCCCCTTAGGACTTTGGGCCCTTGTCTCCGATGGCCAGCGTATTGCGGGCGCATTCCATGGTGGTTGCCAGGCTGGCCACAGCAAGCTGTTGCTGTTCGTTGACCATGTTGGCAAACAGCACGCCCTGTGCCTGTGCCTGCGACAGGTAGGTCTGCATGGTTCCCATGGCCGGCGCGGTGCCGATGACGGTGGTGTTTGTCTGGGTCACGCCATCGGTGATCTGTTCGTCGACTTCGCGCGGAGAGCTCATCGTTTTGATCCTTATCGGTTAGGACGCGACATCATCTGTTCGATGCTTTTGGTCAGGGTCGCCATGCCGGTCATCGAGAGCTGCCGCTGACCGGACACCATATTGGCCATCAGAACCCCCTGCGCCTGTGACTGGGCCAGCATGGCCTGCAGGGTGGCGTAAGCCGGGCCGATGCCGATGGTGCCAACATTGACCAGACTGACAGCATCACTGATCTGGTGGGATACCTCATCCTGCAGGTTGATCATCGCGTCGGCGATTTTGGTTGCGTCGGGATTGGTGTCGGACGGGTCGGTTTTTGCCGGTGCCATCACGGTCTCCTTGGCTGGCGCGTGGATTACACAGCAATGACGGTGAAGGACGGAATTTGTGACGCAAAAAAGCCCGGCAAGCTTTTGCATGCCGGGCCGGTTCGGGCGGCGAAACCAATGAAGGATTACGACACTGCGGTGCCGGTGGTTGCCTTCAGGGCGGACAGCAATGCAAGCATGTTGTCCGGAACGTCGCTGGTGGCGATTTTCTGTGTTGCGACGGCACCAGCCATGGTGTCGACGGAATAGACCTGAATGACGCCCTGATTGGTTGCAGCCTGCGACGAGATGCCGACCTGCTGCTGGGTGCTGACGGCATTTTCATAGAGAATGCCGTGGGAATGTGCCAGCGACTGAAACAGCGAGCCCATGGCCATGGCCGGTGCATCGCCCAGTACTTTGACATTGGCCTGGGTCACTGCATCGGTAATCATGCCATTGACCGGGGTATTATCAGCCATAATCTGTCTCCTGGTTGCCTGGAAAAATATGCCGGAAACCGGCCCGTTCCGCGTATTGCGCGGCGATCAGTCATTTGACGGGGACGATGGGTCTTTGTGACGCCAAACCGCCAAAAACTGCGGGCAGAATTACCGGGAAACGATATTGGGCGGCCGGTCGGAAAACGGGCCGCCCAATCGGGGAGGTCTTCGAGGAAGCGGCTTAGCTTTTGACGGCCTGAAGCGTGGTCAGAAGCGAAAGCATGTTGTCGGGGACATCGCTCTGCGCGATTTTCGAGGTCGCGACAGCATCGGCCATGGTGTCGACCGAATAGATCTGGATGACGCCCTGGTTGGTGGCGGCCTGAGACGAAATACCAAGCTGCTGCTGGGCGCTGACGGCATTTTCATAAAGAATGCCCGTGGAATGGGCCAGGGACTGGAAGATAGAGCCCATAGCCATAGCAGGGGCATCACCGAGCACCTTGACGTTTGCCTGGGTGACGGCATCGGTGATTTGACCGTTTACCGGGGTCGGAATCGCCATTTCAAAACTCCTTCGTATGCTGCTTGCGGTGGAAATCCTGACGGGGTTTCTCCGTCCCGAATTCATCCTATCGACGCTGGCAATTCGGGCTTGTGACGGGACGGGTGAATTTTTTTGCCAGCAAAAGGCTTTGGTAAGTCTTTTGGGCCTGATATTTTCAGGCCGGTCTTAAAACGGGCAGAACGGCATTTGCCCTTCTGCCCGTTTTATGGATCATGGCGCGGTTACTGAATGCCGGCACCGCGCAGGTGGTCGCGGGCAAGCTGGACGCGTTTGCGCACGGCGCAATTGCTTAGTCCGAGATTGTCCGCGATATCGTCATAGCTACGGTCTTCGACACATCGCATCAGAAGCGGCTTGCGCAATTTTTCGGGAAGGGCCCGCAAGGCGCGTTCAAGATGGTCGAACATTTCGGTCGCGAGGAAAGATTCCTCGGGGCTGGGTTCGTTGCGACCGGAAATAGGCGGGAGGGCGGCATCCGCGGTGCCATGGTTTTCTTCCTTGTATTCCGCCTTGCGGCGATTTTGCCGGTGCAGATCAATGCAGGCATTGTGCACGATCCGTGATAGCCATGCGCGGTGATTGCGGATTTCGTCCATGGAATCTTCGAATTTGACCGATGCCTTGAGCATGGCTTCGGACAGCGCATCCTGCGCATCGTCCATATTGCCCGACATCAGTTTCAGGCATTGTTTCAGAAGGCTGTCCTGCTGATCCATCCAGAGCGGCCAGAAATTTGGTGCCGCCGGTTCCATGCCCGGCGTGTCTGCGTCTTCGAATGGATCGGATTGCCATGATCTCGCATGGGCAGGGGAAGATTGTGGTGTGCCAAGTGGTTGGCAGGGGGCAGGTTGTTCGAAACCGAGATCACCCAGCAGCGACATTGCATCCTGCAAGGATTGCTGCATCTGGTTCATCGGGTTGCCGAGAGCGGCCAGACCGTTTAACCCGGCAAATCCGTTCATGCCGGGCATTCCGCTTATTCCGGCCATGCCGCCAAAGTTGCCGAGACTGCCCGCAATGATATCAGTCGGACTTGGTCCGTTTGATGACGGCTCCAACCCCGGCAATCCGGCTAGAGGATTGAAATTTGCCGGATATCCGCGGGGAATGGCAGAGGGTTCTGTGGTGGCTTGCGGTTCCTGCGGGGTGGGATTTTGTTGGGTTGTGTTCTCGAAATTACAACTTTTACGAGAGTTGATATCAATGGCGGCAAGGTAATCCGCAGCCAGTCTGGCGCGTTGTTCGTCTTTGAGATGCGACCAGATGGATGTTACATTGTCTCCTGTCCTTAACGCCCTTTCCAAGGCATCGTCTAGTGATTTGGCGAACGTGATTTCGTTCTCCGATAATTCCGATCGTCCCGGTTCGCTATTTTTTTCGTACTGCACTTCGGACCCCTCCTCAGAAAGATTACAACCAAAGGCTGTTTAGGTCTCTCGCGACTATTATGACGGTGTGCAGTTTGAATTGTGAATAAAAAGAAAAATACAATTTAAAGTTGCTATATTTTTAGGATGAAAAATTGCATAACTTTTCTTTTAATCTGTTGTTTTTATTGCGCTTTATCTGCATTCCCGTTGGGGTGGTGCGCCCCATCCTTGAGGGGCGTGTCGAGGAGGTGCTTTGCAACCTCTGGCAAAATGCCGAATCATTCTTTTTCCGGTGGTTGGGGATCCGGGAGATTTTCGGGCAATGTTGATCCCGGTTGGGCGGGGAGCGTGGCAGGGGTGTTGGTAGTGGAAACGATCGAGGCCTGATCACCGGTTTTGACCGGTGATGATTTCACATCCTCTGGCGTGGCGGGAAGCGAGTTTGCAATTGCCTCTTCGACCTGTCTGGCAAGATGGTTCATGCGCATGTCGATTTCCGCAACGATGATCCGGCGCAGTTCATTGGCGATTTCGATCATGACCATCACGCCGGGATCGGACGAGGGCGTGCTGCCTGTTCCATCGGGTTTTGCCGGGCTTTGCCCGGAGGACGGGGATTGCGCAGTAGCTGATCTGGCGTCCTGTGTTGATCTGGAGTGGCTGGCAGCGGCGAGCTTCTGATCGAGGATTTGGGTGCGGGCGCGATCAGCGGCATTTGCCATCGCTTTCATGGTTGCCTGGTATTCCTGATTGAAGGCCTTTTTGACCGCATCCTTTTTGCTGCTTGCTGTTTCAACACCGGGAAAGTTCGCACCGCTTGCCATCAGGAGGCTCCCTTGTCCGGTTTTCCGGTTGTGGTGCTGGTAGTGTCGCTGGTGTCACCGGTACTGTTTGTGTCATCAGCATCGGCGGTGCTGTCGGCGTCGTCTGTTACGGTGGTCGCGGACGGGGGCGCGGTCTTGCCCTTGCTCTTTGCGGGGGATGTTTTGGCCGGGGCTGCAGGGGCAGGGGCTTTGTCCGGTTTTGCCGCAGGGGTGGCGTTGGCAGTGTCGTCTTTACCCGCCGGGGTGGGCAGGGCGAAGCCATAGGCGGCAAGTCCGTCATCATCGGGGGCATCGGTGATGCTGATCAGGCTGGTTTGCAGGTTCGACGTGGCATTGGCAATCATGCTTTCGGCGCGGCATTCGGTATCCTGCCCCGGATCGACACAGCCGAGCATCGCGGTCGGGGTGGAAATTTTCTGATCGCCGCGCAACTGTGCGGTGACCGAAAAGCCCGACGCAGCCCCGCGCAGGATCAGGGCAACAAGGGTTGCGCCCGATTTGCCGTCTGCGGGGGCGATGACCTGCATGCGAAGCGACAGGC
>CAMPHD010000324.1 GCA_946885765.1 uncultured Thalassospira sp. | reverse complement strand
AGCCGGCACCAAGTGGATCATTTTCCGGGTTCAGGAACGTCAGAACACGGTTTTTCTGATAGTCGCGCAAAAACTGCCAGCCAATGGGAATGATTGCCAGAACCGCGCCTAGTATCAGCGCGAATTTCCAAACCCTTACCCCGGCCAGCCAGAAAATTACGCCGCCGCCTGCTACCAGCAAAAGAGCTGTGCCCAGATCGGGTTGGCGCAGTACCAGTGCCGCAGGGGCCAGAACCATTAAAAGCGGCGGTATCAAAAGCGGAATGCGGCCCACTTCTTCGACAGTCAGGCCGTGGAAATAACGTGCAAGTGCCAGCACAAGAGAGATTTTCATCAGTTCGGACGGTTGCAACTGGAAGAAACCAAGATTGATCCAGCGTTGCGCGCCCATGCCGATATCGCCCTTGATTTCGACGCCGATCAGCAGGATCAACGCAACGAAATAGGAGAAATAAGCAAGTTTTAACCAGACACGGATATCTGTCACCGCAATGACAATCATCAGGGCAACACCAACGGCAAAACGCATCATCTGACGCTCCGCCCACGGTTCGACAGAACCGTTTGCTGCAGAATACAACATGGCAAAACCGATCCCGGCCAGAGCCGCAATCAGCAGGACCAGCGTCCAGTTGAGCAACAGAAGGCGGCGACCAATTGGCACGTAATCCGGATCTTCGCCGATACGGTATCTGCGCGATGCCATGTTTCTAGCCTTCTTCTTCGTCGCGGTCGCGCAGTGCCGGGTGTAGCAATTCTGCGGTCGATGCGATATTGGCCGCCGAAATACCCGGGCGGGCGGATTTGAGTTCCTGCGCCTTGGTCAGAATGTCACGTGCAATCGGGGCGGCAATGCCAGACCCCGATCCGCCATGGTCTACCACAACCGCGCAGGCATAACGCGGATTATCGACCGGCGCGAAGGCGACAAACAGTGCATGGTCCCGGTATTTCCACGGCAGTTCATCGTTATCCAGAACCCCGGTTGTCTGACGTTCGCGCATGGTAATACGGCGCACCTGGCTTGTGCCGGTCTTGCCAGCCATTTCCATGCCCTTGATATCGATACGCGACCGATGTGCGGTCCCGCGCAATTCGTTGGTCACACCATTCATGCCGTCACGGATGCGCGCCAGATGGGCACGGTTGACCTGCAGTTCCGGGAATTCCTCGTTCTGGCGGCTGGTGATACCTTCCGGTGTGACATGATCGCGGGTCAGGTGCGGTTTCACAGCCTTCCCGGATGCGATGCGTGCAACCATGGTGGCCAGTTGCAGTGGCGTTGCCAGAACATAGCCCTGACCGATTGACGAAATCAGGGTTTCCCCGCCCTGCCAGCGTTTGCCAACCTGGATTTCCTTCCAGTCTTTGGTCGGGATCAGGCCGGAACGTTCATTGGGAAGATCAATACCGGTCGGTTCGCCAAGACCAAGTTTGTTGGCCATGGCGGCAATGCGGTCGATCCCGATTTTCTGCGATATTTCGTAATAATAAACGTCGCAGGAATGCTTCATCGAGTCATGCATGTCGACCCAGCCATGCCCGCCCCGTTTCCAGCAATGGAACCGCGCATTGCCAAGATCAAGATGACCGGGACAGAAGAAACGCTGATTGGCGGTAATTACACCGGCTTCAAGTCCGGCAAGGGCAACGCACATCTTGAATGTCGATCCCGGTGCATATGTGCCGGTGACCGCCTTGTTGGACAGAGGTGAATATTCATTATTGACCAGACTGTTCCAAAGCTTGTGTGAAATACCGTTGGTAAAGGCATTCGGGTCGTATGTCGGGTGTGATGCCATCGCAAGCACTTCGCCATTGTGGATGTCCATCACAACAGCAGATGCGCTTTCCTTGTTTGACAGGCGTTGATTGGCATAACGCTGCAATTCAAGGTCTAGCGTCATGACAACGGTATTGCCGCTGTCGCCTTCCTCGCGGTCAAGTTCGCGAATGACCCGGCCCAGTGCATTGACCTCGACCTGACTGGTGCCGGCACTGCCGCGAAGTGCAAGGTCGTAAACCTTTTCAATGCCGTTTTTACCAATCCGGAAACCCGGCAGTTCAAGCAACGGATCACCCGTTAGTTCTTTTTCCGAAACGGCTGCAACATAACCCAGCGTATGGGCCAAGTGCGGTCCTTCGGGATAATCGCGGGAACGACCGGCATCGATGATCAAACCGGGCAGGTCGGGGGCGTTGACACCAACACGCGCAACTTCTTCCCAGCTCAGATTATCGCGGACCGTTACCGGAACAAAAGACCGCCTGCGGGCAACATCGCGTTCAACCCGTTCGATGGTCTCGGGGCCAAGTTCAATGATCTGGTTCAGTATTTCCAGAGTCCGGCGGACATCCTGCGCCTGTTCGCGCACGATCATGATGTGATAGTTCTGCCGATTGACAGCGACAGGCGCGCCAAACCGGTCGGTAATCAAACCACGTGGCGGCGGCAGCAGGCGATGCGATATCCGGTTCTCGTCGGCAAGCACCCTGTAGCGGTCGCTTTCCATCACCTGCAGATAATACATGCGTGCAGCAAGACCGGTCAGCAACACACCTTGTCCCGCGCCGAGCATGAGGGCGCGGCGGGTAAACATGCGAAATCTGTCTGAGTCACGGTGCCACATAGGCGTCGTCAAACCTGTTGGTCGGATTGCTCCGCCGGAATTCGGGAAACTTGTATGCCCGTTTTATCCTGTGCGGTGCATGTTGAAAACTGTCTTTCCAGCATAGCCGGTAGCTATTGCCAAAACATCAATATTGATCGGGCTGCAACCGTGCTAAATATGGCGCAGAAGCGTATTTTGCGCGCGCGCCAGAACCCACGCCACGAGTGGGAAAAGTGCTGCCGTCAATACATAGCTAATCAATGTTGCTTTGATCGGCAACAGGGCCCCGATCAGTGCCGAACTCAAAAGCCATTGCACCAGCAATGCCGGGATCGCCACCAATGCAAAACCCCACCACATCACGCTGAATGGCTTGTTATGGAAAAAGCGTCCCTGACTTGCCGAGCCGGTCTGCACAAGCAGGAGGACCAGCGAACTGACGCCAAGCGGCAGACCGGTTAGCAAATCCTGTAAAAGCCCCAGAAAGAATGCCGTCAATGCCGTCAGAAGATCCGGTCGGTTTACTGACCAGTAAAAGACCGCCATTAATGGCAGGGCAGGTGACGCGGTGCTGAGCAACGGCACACTTACCGGCAACAAATTGAGCAGCAGCAGAATGAAAACGCTGAATGCCGGAAACAAGCCTCGCGCAATGATATCCAGCCTATGCCAGACACCGGGCTTCACGGAAGTTGGTCCGACGGCTGCGCTGGTTCGATCGCGGGATGGTTTGATCCAAAATTCTCACCAGCATTGGGAACAATGCCGACCCCGTTGGGGATAACGCCATCATTTTGCGTTTCATTGCTCCGCATCGTCTGATCGCTCAGAATGCCTTGCAGGCCGTAATCAGCAACACGCAGATACTCAAGCTGATGGCGACGGAACAGGGGGGCGACACGGACGGCATTTTCCGAAACTGATGATACAACACCAACCGGAATACCTGGTGGGAATGCGCCGCCATGACCGGACGTCAGAATGCGGTCCCCTGGTGCAACTGCGGCATCGGCAGTCAGGAAGGTCAGAAGCGGGCGGTCTGTGTTGTCTCCCGACAGGAACGCGCGATCACGCGAGTTTTCAACAATCACCGGCACACGTGAGTTAATGTCAGTGATCAGCAAAACCCGCGATGCCTGATAGCCGGCTTCGGCGACACGACCAACAAGTCCCTCGTCGGACATGACGGCCTGCCCCTTGGATACGCCATCACGCGAACCGGCTGATACCATCAGGCTGTGTGCATAGGCGCCACCCATATCGGCAATCACGCGTGTGGTTACAAGACGCAAGGGGGGCGGGCTGGTGTAATCGGCAAGATCGCGCAGACGCGCATTTTCATGCGACAGATTGCGGGCAACCTGTTGCCATGCCAGCAATTCGCGGTTCTCGCGGCGCAGACGTTCATTCTGTTCGTAAAGGTTAAACAGGTTGGTGGCTTGTTCTGTCAATTCGTTGATGCTGGCCGCCGGACGGGACACGACATTCATGATCGGCGATACAAGATCGGCCGACGCGGCGCGTATCCGTTCGATCAGAACCGTGTCGGCTTTACCCAGAAGCATCAGGCCGAATGCCGAAACGATCAGAAGAATGAAGGCGAAGCGGTGAAGCGCCGTACGTAACGGCGAAAAGATACGTTGCTGCGGACCGCCATGCTGAGCCACTATATTCCCCGCAATAGATCAGAAAAGATGTCCCGAAATCCACGAGGGATATTCAAC
>CAMPHD010000323.1 GCA_946885765.1 uncultured Thalassospira sp. | reverse complement strand
TGCCGATCTGACCTATGGCTGGCTGATGCGCCACGAAGTGCGCCATTGCGATCCATCACATTTTGGCGATAGCGGCGACAAGGAACGGGATAACGAAATAGAAGCCGATCTTTTCGCGCTGAACGTCATCAGTGATCCGGTTATTCGTCAGAAGCTGGCGCAGGATGCGTTGGCATTTCGCATGATCACCGCGACCCTGTTTGCCAGCAGCAGCCATATGACCGGCCTGTCACTGAAACGCGCATTGCATGACACACAATCAGGAAACGATCCGACGGCCACCGACGAAATCGCGGCCTTTCTTGCGGCGCGACAACAAGTGTTCGATCACGCCAAAGCCGTCACGACAGGTGCCCGTCCGACCAATCAGGATATCATTCGCGCCGTGATCGAACTGGCAGACACGCAACAAAGCAATCCGCTGGTTGCGGAAATTCTGATCGACCTTGATCAGGCCATCGCCCATTTTGCCCCCGAACTGCATGACCGGAACAAATCAGTCCAATAGCACATGAACAAAGATCAGGCTGTCTTGCGCCAGAACGTCATGGCGAGACACTGATCGCGATCAAGGCTGGCTTCCTTGCGCCACATCTGATGGATGGATTTATAGCTCGCCTGCTCCACCCCGGCCCAGCAATAGACCCGGGCTGCATCCCTGGGAACTTCGATGCGGCTGACCGCGTCGCGGATCGGGCTGGCATCAGATGATGGATGCAGATCCCGGCATACCCATTCAATCGCGATCCGGCTTTTGGTTGCCAGGTCAATGATATCGGCCGAGGTTTCCACCTCGATCACCGCATAGCCGCTGGCATGTTCAGGCAACTCTTCAAGATAACGGCCGATTGCCGGCAGGGCTGTTTCGTCGCCTGCAAACAGGAACCAATCGGCATCGGGCAATTCCCCGCCCAGCGGCCCGGTCATGCCGATCCGGTCACCCGGTTGCGCATTGAGCGCAAAGGCCGAACCGGGTCCATTATCACCATGCATGACAAAGTCGACTTCGATCCATCCTGCCGTGGCATCGATCCGTCGGATGGTATAAACCCGCGGCGCTACAGCATTTTCGCCTTCGGGCCAGATCACCATGCCATTGGGTGCCAATGTCGGCCATTGCGGGTCGACCACACCGCGCGGCGGGATCAGAAGGCGCATGTGAATGCCATCACCGTCGTAAAATTTCAGATCATCGCCCGCCAGCCGCAACCGGCGCATATGCGATGACAGATCTGTTACCCCGATCACGCGAAGTTCGCGGAAGTTTGGCAGTTTGCCGTTGCTTTCCCCTGCCCCCTTCCAGCGACAGTCAAGATCGGCTTCGGGCACGATGCTTTGCAGGATGGCGATAAGTGCTGCCTTCATCTGCGCAACACCGGCCTCGCTTTTTGACCCGACTTCGATATCAAGGTGCTTTTGACCCGGTCGCAAAATCAGATGCCCGACCGACAGGGAAATCGTCGCTCCGTTGACATCAGTCCTCACATCGCAATCGTGTTCGGCATAATAAGCCGCAACCGCATTTGCGGCATCGGCACTCGCGCTCAGAACGACACGGGTTTTGGCAATCAAGGAGCTATCGGATTTTACAGACATAAGATGGCTTTCGGTGGCGATGACGGGTGGCATGAAGTCGCGTTCCATTGATAATAAAACTGATAGGCATTCTCAATAAAATTATTGTCATTACAATCGCGGGCTCATGTTACATCATGGCTCGAACCGCACCGGTCAGATGATGCGTCAACGCATGAATGGCCGGAAGTCCCTGATCCACAAAGACGAAACAGCACGCCATGACCGATAAAATCCGCCGCCTGAAATCCTTTGAATTTGCCACTGCCGTTGCCTGGGCCACACAGGAAGGCTGGAATCCGGGTTTTTCGGATGCGGATGCGTTTTTCAATACCGATCCGCTCGGATTCTGGGGTGCGTTTGACAAGCAGGGACTGGCGGCAGTGATTTCAGCCGTGCATTACAATTCGGATTACGGATTTGTCGGCTTCTATATCTGCCGCCCTGATCGCCGCGGCGAAGGCCTTGGTTTCTGTCTTTGGGAAACCGTGCTGGGCGAAGCGGTTGCCAAAACCATCGGTCTTGATGGCGTTATCGATCAACAGGAAAACTATCGCAAATCCGGGTTTGAATTTGCCCATCGCAATTTGCGCTTTGGTGGTGTGGTAACGGCATCGCGCCCGCAAACCGATGATCTTTTCGAACTTCTGATCAATGATATCGCGATCATTGACGCGTTTGAACAGACCTGCAACCTGTTCCCCGAAAGCCGGATAGAGTTTCTGCGCGGCTGGATTTCGGCGGAAAAACATACCGCATTGGCCCTTCGCGGGCCCATGGGTTTACGCGGCTATGGCGTGATCCGTCCCTGTCGCACCGGGCACAAGGTCGGGCCGCTTTTTGCCGACAATATTGACGATGCCCGCACCCTGTTCCATGCCCTGCTTACCACCCGCAAGGAACACGACCAGCCAGTCTATCTTGATATTCCCGATGGCAATGACGCTGCACGTGCATTGGTTGAAGAACATGGCATGCAGGCGGAATTTGAAACCGCGCGCATGTATCGCGGCAAAGCCCCCGAACTGAACCTTGAAATGACGTTTGGCATTACATCGTTTGAATTGGGCTGACGCTAGCGCCGCCCGAACATCTTTTCGATATCATGCAGCTTAAGCTCGACATATGTCGGGCGGCCATGGTTGCATTGGCCTGAATGCGGGGTGGCTTCCATCTGTCGCAAAAGCGCATTCATTTCATCGGCATTAAGCTTCCGCCCGGATCGCACCGAACCATGGCAGGCCATGGTCGCGCAGACATACATCAGCCGGTCTTTAAGGGCCATGCCCTGCCCCAGTTCGACGATCTCGTCAGCCAGATCGCGCACCAGCCCGGCCACATCAACCTTGCCCAGCATCGCGGGCACTTCGCGCACCACCAGCGCACCGGGGCCAAACGGTTCGATCACCAAGCCCAGTTCGGCAAATTCTTCGGCACGGTCCGCCACCCGTTCGGCGGATGCCTCATCGAGTTCAACCACCTCGGGCAACAGCAACCCCTGCCGTTTAACCCCATTTTCCGCCAGATCTGCCTTCATACGTTCATAGACAATGCGTTCATGTGCGGCATGCTGATCGACAATCACCAATCCATCACGGGTCTGGGCGATGATATAGTTCGCATGCACCTGCCCGCGCGCAGCGCCCAGCGGATGATCAACAAATTTGGCCACGTCAGTGTCATCAATCCGTCCCGATGGGGCGGCACTGGCATACCCGCCACCATATCCCCCGGCCAGCGCACTGGCGGCAGCCGCGGCAAAACCACCATTATCACCGCCGGTCTCTCCACCGGCAAAATCACGCCCGCGATCAAACAAGCCACCAAACGAGGTTGCCGGTGCCTGTGCCGCGTAATCGCGCTGTATGGCTGCCGAAGCTGGATGGCTGGGTTGATAGGACCCGAAATTATATCCGCCGGACGCCGAACGTGACCCGCCATAGGGCAAGGATGGCCCTTCGCCCTCGCGCCGAGCAGCACCAAGCGCCATATCGGCCACCGTGGTCGATGCCCGATGCCCTGCCCCGGCCAAGGCATGTTTCAAGGCGCCAACGATCAAACCGCGCACCATGCCCGGATCACGGAACCGGACCTCGGTCTTGCCCGGATGGACGTTGACGTCAACATCGCGCGGCGAAAGTTCAAAAAACAACGCCAACAACGGATGACGATCCCGCGCCAGAAAATCCTGATAAGCCCCGCGCACCGCACCCTGCAACAGCCGGTCCTTGACCGGGCGGCCATTGACGAACAGGAACTGCATCTGCGCATTGCCACGGTTCAATGTCGGCACCCCGGCATAACCGGTCAGGCGAATGCCTTCGCGTTCGGCTTCGATCTGAAGGGCGTTATCCTGAAATTCGCGGCCCATCACTGCACCCAGCCTTTTCAGGCGGGCATCGAAAAGATCACCTTCGCAGGCCGGGTAATTCAAAATCTGCTTGTTGCCATCCCCCGACAGGGTAAAGCCGACATCGGGCCGCGCCATCGCCAGCCGATCCATGATTTCACGGGCATACATCTGTTCGGTGCGTGCGGTTTTAAGAAACTTCAGACGTGCAGGCGTGGCATAGAAAAGATCACGCACCTCGACCCGCGTCCCAAACGGATGGGCAGCGGGTTCCGGTTCGCTTTTGGCCCCGCCTTCAATCGACAGCGTCCAAGCATTTTCCGCCCCACGGATGCGACTGGTCAGGCGCATCCGTGATACCGATCCGATGGATGGCAATGCTTCGCCGCGAAACCCCATAAACCCGATATTGAAC
>CAMPHD010000322.1 GCA_946885765.1 uncultured Thalassospira sp. | reverse complement strand
ACGGAAATCGGTGTTGCCCTGTTTCAACGCGATAAAAAACGCATGATCCTGACACAGGAAGGCGAAACCTTTCTGGAATATGCCGACCGCATCCTGAACCTTGCCGACGAAGCACGTCAGGTGGTCAATCCCTCGGCCCCGGCCGGAACCCTGCGTGTCGGTTCGATGGAAAGCACCGTCGCCAGCCGCCTTCCCGTTCCACTCGCTGCCTATAACAAGGCATTCCCCGACGTCACGATTGAACTATCAACAGCACCCACCCGACAGCTTGTCGATGGCCTTCTGGCCCGCCGCATTGATTGCGCACTGATTGCGATACCGTCGGGGGAATGGTGGCTGGAACCCGGAACGCTTGATACCCGTGCCCTGTTTCGCGAAGAACTGGCATTGCTCCTCCCGCCCGGGCATCCCGATATTCTTAGTGCCAGCGACATCCAGCCAAAGTCACTGGCGGCCTTCGCACCGGGTTGCACCTATCGAGCGTTGGCCGAAGAATGGCTTACCGGGTTCGGATCCATCAGGGAATATTTCGCGGTTCAGGAAGTCGGGTCTTATCACGCCATGCTTGCCTGCACCGCCGCCGGATCATGCATCAGCATCATGCCACGCAGTGTCGTTGATCTTATGCGTCATCTTGGTCCGGTCAGGGAACATCCCCTGATGAAGGTTGATACCTTTCTGGCCTGCCGTCCGGGTTTTGATACCCCGGCATTTTCGGAATTCCGCAAAACGCTTGAAACGGCATCCGATATCAAAAAATAAACGGGTGGCAACAATCGTTGCCACCCGTTTTGGAAATCCCGAACTTATGCCGACAGCTTGCTGTCCAGACCGCCCTTGGCGTTCAGCGCCATAAGTTCGTCGCAGCCGCCGATATGTTCGTCATTGATGAAAATCTGCGGCACGGTATGACGGCCATTCGCACGATCCATCATTTCCTTTTTGCGACGCGGTTCCATCATCACATCAATCAGTTCGTATTTGGCACCCTTTTCTTCCAGAAGCTTGCGGGCACGCTTGCAATAAGGGCACCATTCGGTGGCGTAAACTTCGACTTTTGCCATCTAATCATGTTCCTTTTCATCAGGCCGCGATCCATGCGACGGGGCATGTTTATGCACCTTGGCACCGAATTACGACCGGTAAAACTTGTTGGATGACCGTTCTATAACAGATATTTCGCAGCGCGTCATCGCACCACCCGTGCAACCGTGATCAGGCGTACTTGCATGGCTCCGGCGCGCTTTAGAATCCGCGCACAGGCATTGGCCGTCGCCCCGGTTGTCAGCACATCATCAATCAAAACCACACGCGCACCGGCCAGCCCGATCCGCGCAGCAATCCTGTCATCCACCCCGAAGGCACCGCCAACTTCACGCTTGCGCGACGATGCCCCCAAGCCACCCAGACTGCGTGTTTTTCTCAACCGCCGGAGTACCGTGCCATGCCACGCAATTCCTGTTTGCCGTGACAGGGATGCTGCCAGCAACCCGGACTGGTTATATCGACGCATCAAAAGCCGGGTCCGATGCAGCGGTACGGGAATGATCAGATCCGCATCAACCCAGAACTCCCGCCCCGCCTGCAACAGCCACCGACTTAAAAGCGGCGTCAGATCGGTGCGGTCCCCATGCTTGAACCGCAGCAGGTAATCGCGGCTGCCACCATCGTAAACCAGTGCCGCCCGCGCAGCATCAAACGCCGGGCTTTTTCGTAAACATTCACCGCACAGAATGCCATCGCCCGCATCGTCGTTGCCACCATCATCACCGGCAATTTCAAACGGATACCCGCAACACGCACAAAGCGGATCGGAAATAAATCGAAGCCCGGCCCAGCAATCGGCACAAACCGCATGTACCGTATCGGTCACCGTACCGCATCCGCCACAACGCGGCGGCAAAACGGTGCGCAAACCGATCTGCATCACATTGCCGACAATGCGACCAACCCGTGCTGGTAAAATCCCCAAACCCTGATCCCTGCCTGACGTCACATCCCCGATAATACCGCGCCCGATCCTATCACGCGTTATGGTTGAAACGATGCGCTAATTGATCCGCTTATCCGAACGCAGGCGATCCACCGCCAGATCGATAAAGGCCCGGACCTTTGCCGGGGCATGACGGCCTTCGGGATGGACGATATGAATAGGGACCGGTTCGGGTTCATATTCTTCCAGAACCACCTCAAGCGATCCGGCTTCGATAAATGGGATAGCCTGATAAGATAACATGCGCACCAGTCCCCATCCGTCAATCGCCGCATTGCGGGCGGCTTCAATCGAATTGGTTTGCAATCGCGACGTCACCGAAAGGCTGATTTTTTGATCACCACCAAACTGCCAGTCCAACGGCGTAGATGAACCGGTAAACGCGATGACATTGTGCGCCCCGATATCTGTCGGCACCTTTGGTCTGCCATGCCGCGCGAAATAGCCGGGCGATCCGCAAAGGATACGCCGCACCGTCCCCACCTTAATTGCGCTCATTGATGAATCTGCCATTTGCCCGATACGAACAGCAAGATCGATGCCTTCCTCGACAATATTGACAATGCGATCAAACAAAAGTGTCCGCCCGCGCATCTCGGGATAAAGATCAAGGAATTCGGTCATTATCGGAAACACATACATCTGCCCGAACAGAACCGAGGCTGTAACCGTCAGTGTCCCGCTTGGTCTGGCATAAGCACCACCTGCTGCGGCTTCGGCTTCGTCCAGATCGCCAAGCAACCGTTTGCAATCGTCATAATATTGCGCCCCCGGCTCGGTCAGCGTCACAGACCGCGTTGTCCGGGTCAAAAGCCGGGCACCGGTGATTTCCTCCAGGAACGCGACTGCACGTGTGACGGCGGGCGGGCTTGATCCCAACTCTCGCGCCGCCCCAGCAAAGCTTTGCGCTTCGACAACGCGCACAAAAATCCTCATCGCCTGAAATCGGTCCATGGTGCTTTTCCTGCCCTCAACACAAAATTCCACTTTATGGAATAATGAATTCCCCGAAAACCATATTCCGCAATTCAGAAGAAACAATCACAGTGGGCGGCATCACATCAACCTCATATTCGAAGAAGGACTTGGAACAATGAAGCTGCATTATTTCCCCCTCTCGGGCCATGCCCATCGCGCCCACCTGTTTCTAAGCCTTCTGGGCGTTGATCATGATGTCGTCACGGTCGATCTACCCAACGGCGCCCATAAATCGTCGGAATTCCTGAAACTGAACCCGCTGGGTCAGGTCCCTGTGCTTGAGGACGCCGACGTGGTCATTTCGGATTCCATCGCCATCATGACCTATGTTGCCAAGAAACAGGGCGCGACCGACTGGCTGCCCGAAGATGCCGAAAGTGCCGCCAAGGTTCAGAAATGGCTGTCAATCGCGGCAGGCCAGATCGCTTATGGCGTCTGCGCCGCCCGTCTGGTCACAGTATTCAATGCCCCGTTCAATGCCGATGAAGTCATTGCACGCGCCCATGCCATTCTGGCCCAGATTGATGCCGCCCTTTCAGACAATGATTGGATTGCACTCGATCACCCGACCATCGCCGATGTCGCGCTTTACAGCTATATCGCCAATGCGCCCGAAGGCAATGTTGACCTTGCCGCCTATGGCAATGTGCGCGCCTGGCTGAAACGGGTCGAAGCCCTTCCCGGTTTCGTGCCGTTCGAACAAACGGTTGTAGGACTGCGAACGGCGGTCTGACATACCGCCCCTTCCCCTTACTTTTGTCGCGGAGGAAACTGCCATGAACACGCTAGCTCCATCATCTGCCCCCCTGCAATTCACCCCGTCCGGCACGGACACCAACAGCCCGTGGCACGAAGGTGAAATTCACATGCAGAAGCTGGTCGGGGTCGATGCCCGGATGGCCGAAGTTGGCAAACGTGTTCTGCGCGACCACCTGATCGAACAGCATCGCCAGTTTTACCCGCAACTGCCCTTTGCGGTGTTTGGTGCGGTCGAAGACAATGGCGATGTGTGGGCTACCCTTCGTGCCAGCCATCCCGGTTTTCTGCATGCGCCCGATCCCTATCAGCTTGCGGTCAATATCCCGCGCGATCCGACCGACCCAGCAGATGCCGGGATGGATGATGGCAAGGCAATTGGCATGATCGGGATTGAACTGCACACAAGACGCCGCAACCGTCTGAATGGCACGATCGCGCGTTCATCTGATAGCAGTTTCGCAATCCGGGTCGGGCACAGCTATGGCAACTGCCCGCAATATATCCATCTGCGTGATTTCGAATTCGTCCGCGATCCACTGGCCCCGGTTTCGCCCCAAGCCGGTTTGAATACGGATTTGGAAAGCACGTTGAATGATAAGGCGCGCGCGATGATTGCT
>CAMPHD010000321.1 GCA_946885765.1 uncultured Thalassospira sp. | reverse complement strand
GTCAGTTCAAGTTCCGGGAACAGCCCGAAATTGACATTCATCGGCTGGAAGGTGCTTTCATCGGCACCGCCAGTGATGTGGTTTAAAAGTGCCCCCATGGCTGTCGCCAAGGGCGGGGTAGGGATGGATTTCCCTTGCTTTTCAGCAGCCGCAAAACGGCCAACCATTAAACCGACAGAGGCACTTTCCACATACCCTTCGCAACCGGTAATTTGACCGGCAAAACGGATATCGTTACGCGCCTTCAGGCGAAGCGTGCCATCCAGCAGGCGCGGCGAGTTCAGGAAGGTGTTGCGATGAATGCCGCCAAGACGGGCAAACTCGGCATTTTCAAGTCCCGGGATCATGCGAAATACGTCGGCCTGTGCGCCATATTTCAGTTTTGTCTGGAAACCGACCATGTTGTAAAGCGTGCCCAGCGCATTGTCCTGGCGCAGTTGCACGATGGCGCGTGGCTTGCGGGTCGGGTCATGCGGATTGGTCAGGCCGACTGGCTTCATCGGACCATGGCGAAGTGTTTCACGGCCACGTTCGGCCATGACTTCAATCGGTAGGCAGCCATCGAAATAGGGGGTGTCTTTTTCCCATTCCTTGAATTCGGTTTTATCGCCTTCGATCAGGGCATCGATGAAGGCGTTGTATTGCTCTTCATTCATCGGGCAATTGATGTAGTCCTTGCCGTCGCCCTTGTCATAACGCGACTGGAACCATGCCTTTTCGAAGTTGATGCTTTCTTTATAGACGATTGGGGCAATGGCATCGAAGAAGGCAAGGCTTTCCTCGCCGGTGGCCTTGCGAATGTCTTCGGCCAGTGCGCTTGAGGTCAGCGGGCCGGTTGCGATGATCGTGCTTTCCCATTCGACCGGCGGCAGCCCATCTACTTCACCGCGTTCCATGGTGACCAGCGGATGGTTCATCAGAGTGTCGGTTACCGCCTGAGAGAAACCTTCGCGGTCAACCGCAAGGGCGGCACCAGCGGGAACCTTGTGCGCGTCGGCACAGCGAATGATCAGCGACCCGGCACGGCGCATTTCATCATGGATCAGGCCGACCGCGTTATATTCCTTGTCGTCCGAGCGGAACGAGTTGGAACAGACCAGTTCGGCACACTTGTCGGTGTGATGGGCGTCGGTCGGACGGGTCGGGCGCATTTCATGCAGGATAACCGGGATACCGGCCTCTGCCAGTTGCCATGCGGCTTCGCTACCGGCAAGACCGGCGCCGATGATATGAACGGGTTTGGCCGTGCTCACGGTTGCGAACTCCTCAGCAAAAACAGGGTTAAACTTTCTGGCACACACATAGCGGTGCAGGTGGTTTGATTTCAAGTGAATTGCACCATTTCAGTTCTTCAATCACTCATAGGATGACAAATTATTCACAAACCACTCGCTGCTGCGTCCTTGATCCCAGACACATCCATCACAAGGACGGCATCATGAGCTATCCGCATCGACCCTATGGTTACGATCCGGCCCATTGCCCCGTGATGGGACTTGTTCCGATCCGGCGATCCCGACAGGCGATGATGATTGATTGTACCCCTAATACGGATGGCGGAAATGGTACACCAAACAGCGACGGTTCGAACCGCAACAATCCTGCGGCGGCAATCGGGCGCATTGCCTTTCCGTTTGGTGATATCGGTGCCAACAAGTTTGGCAGCAGTGATGTCGAAAACATGATCGATTATGTTGTCGCCACAAGGCAGGGATGGCGGGCGTCGCTTGTTATGCGGTCTTTTCTGCGCTGGTGGCGCAAGGACTATGGGCTTGATGGCGATGCCCAAATGCGCAAAACGTCGGATGCAATCGTTATGTTGCTGGCGCTTAATCAGGGACGCGACGGATTTGTGCATGGCTATCTGTCTGATCTGGCGGGCGGGCGCGATCAGCTTGATAACACACAGCGGGCTTTTTTCCGTTCGCTTCGGGTGGCAACGATTGCGTTGGCGCTGTCACCGATATTGCTGGTCATTTCGGTGATGCTGTTTTTGCACGTTGACCAGATCGTCAGCGCCGGGCACGGGAAGCTGTTTGGGTTCAGCTATGATTTGTTGTTCTTTGTCGGCAGTTTCGGTGCGATCGGGGCACTGGTCAGCATGATGATGCGGCTGGGTAAGGATGTCGACTGGGCAGAAATGGAACCGGCGTCGGTTTTCTTCAATTTCCTGTTTCGACCCTGTCTTGGTTTTTGCTTTGCGTTGATCGTGTTGCTGGCACTGCGTGCCGGTATTCTGCCGATCCCGTTGGATCAATTGCACAATATCTCCGACATGGATCAGATCGGCACGCTTCCCGGTGCCGGGCAACAGATTTCCATCGTGCTGGTGCTGGCGTTCCTGTCGGGCTTTCGCGAACGGCTGAGTTCGGCATTGGTCAAACGGGTCGAGGATCGGGTCGAAGCGGGCTAGGGTGCCCGCTTCGTTTCAAGACATTACTTCAGGCCAAGATGGCGTTTAAGGTATTTGCCGGTATAGCTTTCCTCGTTGGCCATGATGGCCTCGGGCGTGCCGGAACCAACCAGCTTGCCGCCACCATCTCCACCCTCGGGGCCGATATCGATGATCCAGTCGGCCGTTTTGATGACATCAAGGTTATGTTCGATCACAACCACCGTATTGCCCTGATCGACAATGGTGTGCAGCACTTCCAGAAGCTTGCGGATATCATGGAAATGAAGCCCGGTGGTCGGTTCATCAAGGATGTAAAGCGTACGGCCTGTGGCCCGCTTTGACAGTTCCTTGGCAAGCTTAACACGCTGCGCTTCGCCACCTGAAAGCGTCGTTGCCTGCTGCCCGAGATGGATGTAGCTCAATCCCACCTGTTTTAAGGTTTCCATCTTGTCGCGAATGGACGGCACAGCCTTGAAGAAATCGGCACCTTCTTCGACAGTCATATCAAGAATATCGGATATCGATTTGCCTTTAAACGATATTTCTAGCGTTTCGCGGTTGTATCGTTTGCCCTTGCACTGATCACAGGTAACGTAAACATCGGGCAGGAAGTGCATTTCAATCTTGATTACGCCATCGCCCTGACAGGCTTCACAACGCCCGCCTTTAACGTTGAACGAGAAACGACCGGGCTTGTAACCGCGTGTTTTGGCTTCGGGCAGTTGTGCGAACCAGTCACGGATCGGGGTGAAGGCCCCGGTATAGGTGACCGGGTTGGAACGCGGGGTGCGGCCAATCGGGCTTTGATCAATATCGATGATTTTGTCGATATGTTCAATACCGGTGATGGTATCATGGGCACCGGGATGATTGCGCGCATTATGCATCCGCTTAGCGAGTGCCTTATACAGCGTTTCAATGACAAGGCTGGACTTGCCGCCACCCGAAACACCGGTAACGCAGATGAATTTGCCAAGCGGGAATTTGGCATCGACATTTTGCAGGTTGTTGGCGCGTGCGCCCTTGATCGCAATCGATTTGCCATTGCCCTTGCGACGTTCCTTGGGAACGGCAATCTGTTCAACCCCGACAAGGTACTTGCCGGTCAGGCTGTTCGGGTTCTGCTGGATTTGTTCAGGTGTTCCTTCGGCAACAATGCGGCCGCCATGGATCCCGGCACCCGGGCCCATATCGACAACATAATCGGCGGCACGAATGGCGTCTTCATCATGTTCGACGACAAGGACAGTATTACCCAGATCGCGAAGACGTTTCAGGGTATCGAGCAAGCGATCATTGTCACGTTGATGCAGGCCGATGGATGGTTCATCAAGAACATACAGAACACCGGTCAGGCCCGACCCGATCTGCGATGCTAGCCGGATACGCTGGCTTTCGCCACCCGAAAGGGTGCCCGATGTGCGCGACATCGACAGATAATCCAGACCGACATCCCGCAAGAAGCGCAGGCGATCATTGATTTCACGCAGGATACGTCGCGCGATTTCGGTTTCTTTTTCGTTCAGTTTGCCTTCAAGCGCCTGGAACCAATCGGCAGCCTTGCCAATCGAAAGGCCGGTGATTTCCGAGATTGTGGATTTGTCGATCTTTACGGCCAGTGCTTCGGGTTTCAGGCGATGGCCATGGCAAGTCGGGCAGCTTGAAACCGTCTGGTATTTTGAAAGTTCGTCACGCGCCCACTGGCTGTCGGTTTCGCGCCAGCGACGCGACATGTTGGGAATGACGCCCTCGAATGGGCGGGAAACCTTGTAGCTGCGCGAACCATCATCATAGGTCACCGTGACGTCTTCGTCACCTGAACCATACAGAATGATGTCCTGTGCTGTTTTCGGCAGCTTTTCCCATGCGATATTGGTTTTGAAACCGAAATGCTTGGCAACCGCGCGCAGCGTTTGCAGATAATATTTCGATGTGGTGCTTGCCCAAGGCGCAACGGCGCCGTCATCAAGACTT
>CAMPHD010000320.1 GCA_946885765.1 uncultured Thalassospira sp. | reverse complement strand
ATGCAATGTTGCGCCAAGCCCGCCCGCCACGGACAGAAGATCGGCCAGCATGTCGCGATCAAGCCGCCCGTCTTGCGTCGCCGCCCCAATCACGATCCCCTCTGCCCCGTGGTCTCGGGCAAGGGCGATGTCGTGTTTCATCATCGCCACGTCAGCCGGGCCATAGATGAAATCGCCGGGCCGTGGCCGGATCATCACCCGGCAGGGCACAGGAATATCGCGCAAAGGGGCCATCGCCCCGGCACTTGGCGTCAGCCCACCCACCGCAAGGGCGGCGCAATATTCAATGCGATCCGCCCCGGCGCACGCAGCCACCATCGCATCGTCAAAACTTTCAACACAGATTTCCAGAAGCGGTTTGATCCCGGCTGTCATACGCCCGCACCGTCATGCAAAAGATGCAGCATCGCCGCCCCGCGAAGCCCGCCATCGCGGCTATGCTGCCCCGGCACCACCAAAGGCGCGTCATAGCGGCCCAGAACACATTTGCGGACCTCTGCATCGATCATCGCAATCAGGCGGCTTTCGGATGCCAGCCCGCCGCCGACCGGCACGCAATCGGGGTCAAGCACATTGACCATCAATGCAAGCTCCCCCGCGATCAGGTCGACAAAGATCTCCACCGCACGGCCTGCCATCGCATCCCCAGCCTGCCAGCCATCGGTGATTTCGTAACTTGGCCGTTCCTGTCCAGAACCAAGTCCAGCACCAAGTCCGGCAATCTGCCCGTAAATCCGTTCAAGCCCCCGCGCCCCACCCCAGGCATCAAGGCACCCGTTCCGGCCACAACCGCACACAACGCCCGCAAGCCCGTGGCGGATCAGCGCACCGGAAACATCATTGCCATGGCCCCATTCGCCGCGAATGCCGCTGCGCCCGCCAATGAACTGCCCGTCGACCACAATGCCACCACCCACCCCGGTGCCAAGGATGATGGCAAAAACCGTCCGTGCGCCCTTGGCCGCCCCGCTCCGTGCCTCGGCCAGCGCAAAGCAATCGGCATCATTGGCAACCCGCACGTCACGATTGAGTATTTTTGATAGCTCCGGGCCAAACGGCCATCCCTTGATCGCCGGAATATTGGCCGAAATCACCGCCCCGGTCTTGGGATCAAGCCCGCCGGCAAAGCTGATACCGATATCGGCATCCTCGCCAAATTCACGGTCGGCATCGGCAATCAGCCCGGCAATCGCCGCAACAAAGGCATCGCGATCCTGCGTTGGTGTCGGCACCTTGATCTGGGACCGGATGTCACCCTTGGCGTCAAACGCCCCAAATTCGATTTTCGATCCGCCAATATCAAATGCGTAATGCATCGCCCTGCCCCTGCGTCTGATCTTCCTATCGGATATACCACAGGATCGCCGCCCGCAAAAAGAAACGGCGCCACCCAGGGCAGCGCCGTTTTCAGTCTTCGTATCAAGCGGATAATCAGGCTCGCAAACGCTTGGCAAGATCATCATAACCCGGCATGCCCTTGACCGGCCCAAGTGCCGTCACCGTCGGCGTACCGCCCAGAAGCGACTTGCCCGCTGCCCGCACCCGTTCAAGGTCAACCGCCTCGACCTTGGCAATGACTTCTTCCATGGTCTGCGGACCACCGAAAATCTGGATCTGGCGCGCAAGCGTTTCGCAACGGCCGGAATTGCTTTCCATACCCATCACGACCGACGCCTTAAGCTGCGCGCGTGCCCGGTTCACTTCTTCCTCGGTCAGGTCGACCGTGGCGCGCACCAGCTCGTCACACATCACCGGCATCAATTCGCCAATGTCATTCGGCCCGGTGCCGGCATAGATCGAAAACAGCCCGCCATCGACATAATGTGACGAGAAGCTATAGACCGAATAGACAAGCCCGCGCTTTTCACGGATTTCCTGGAACAGCCGCGAAGACATGCCGCCACCCAGCAACGTGTTGAACACCTGCAGATCATAGAAACTGTCATCGGTATAAGACACCGTCGGCAGGCCGAAAATCACATGGACCTGTTCAAGGTCGCGCTGTTCGATCCGGTTACCGCCTTCATAGCGAAGGGCTTCCATTTCATGATCTTCATGCGCCGGAAGGTTATCGAATTTCGACGACACCAGATCGACAATCTGCTGATGATCAACCTTGCCCGATGCCGAAAACACCATGCGTTTCGGGCTATAGCGGCGCGACATGAATTCAAACAGATCATCACGCGACAGCGACGATACATTTTCCGGGCTGCCAAGGATCGACCGACCCAGCGCCTGATCCGGCAGGGCCGTTTCCTGGAAATAATCGAACACAATGTCATCGGGCGTGTCGTTGGCCTGCCCGATTTCCTGCAAAATCACCTGACGTTCGCGTTCAAGTTCCTTCGCATCAAGGGTCGAGTTCTGCAAAATGTCGGCAATCACATCAATCGCCAGTTCCTGATCTTCATGCAGGACCTTGCAGTAATAGGCCGTATTCTCGCGCGAGGTATAGGCATTCATCTGCCCGCCGACATTCTCGATTTCCTCGGAAATCTGAAGGGCGGAGCGACGGCGCGTGCCCTTGAACGCCATATGTTCAAGCATATGGGAAATGCCGTTGATTTCAGGCGTCTCGTTGCGCGCACCCACATCAACCCACGCACCAAGTGCTACGGATTGCACATGTTCAAGGCGGTCGGTCGCAACGATCATCCCGTTGTCAAGCCGGGTAAGCTCGACTGTCATATGGTTATACTCCTGTGTTTCACATCATGTCCGAAGTCGCACGTCATCAGGCCGCACGTCGCTTTGCGCGAACATGCGCCATCAGGGCGCTGACATCATTGGACATGGTTTCGGCCTTCTCTGGCCGGTCATATAGGTCAGACAGCCGCGCGGGCAAGTCCGGATAAATCCCCGATGCCTGTTTGACCGCATCCGGAAACTTCGCCGGGTGTGCTGTCGCCAACGCCACCATCGGCACCGATTTGTCACGGTTGCATTTGCGCCCGGCGACAATGCCGATCACCGAATGCGGATCAACAAGCTCCCCGCTCGTCGCCAGCACATCCCTGATTGCCGCCCTTGTTTCATCGTCGCTTAGCCGATAGCCATCGAAATGCTCCCGCGCCCGGCCAAACTGCCCTTGCGACATTTCCATAACCCCGGTTTCGCGGAATTTGGTCAGCATCCCGGCAATGGCAAGGCCATCACGATCATAAAGATCAAACATCAAACGTTCAAAGTTCGAACTGACCTGAATATCCATCGACGGGCTGATGGATGGCTCGACACCTTCCATCTTCATAACCCCGCTTTCGAAAAAGCGGGCGAGAATATCATTGCGGTTGGCCCCGACAACAAACTGTTTGATCGGAAGCCCCATCTGCATCGCGGCATATCCGGCATAGACATTGCCGAAATTGCCCGACGGCACCGAAAACGACATTTCGCGTTCCGGCGAGCCAAGCTGCACCCCCGCCCAGAAATAATAGGCGATCTGGCACATGATGCGCGCCCAGTTGATCGAATTGACCGCCGACAGATTAACATCGTCGCGGAAGGCATGATCATTGAACAATGCCTTGACCAGATCCTGACAATCATCAAACGATCCCTCGACCGCAAGATTATGCACATTATCCGACAGGATCGTCGTCATCTGGCGGCGCTGGACTTCGGAAACGCGCCCCTTGGGATGCAGGATGAAAATATCGATATTTTTCCGGTCCCGGCAGGCTTCAATTGCCGCCGATCCGGTATCGCCCGACGTCGCACCGACAATCGTGATCCGTTCGCCGCGCTTGGCCAGAACATGGTCAAACAGCCGCCCGACCACCTGCAATGCATAATCCTTGAACGCCAAAGTCGGGCCGTGGAAAAGCTCCATCACCCAGTCATTGGCACCAAGCTGTTTAAGCGGTGCCACCGCTTCGTGATCAAACCCGGCATAGGTATCTTCAAGGATGGATTTCAACGCCTCATCATCGACCGAACCGGTCGTAAAGGGCTGGATCACCTTATAGGCAACTTCGGCATAAGTCAGGGTTCGCAGCGCACGGATGTCATCCTTGGTGAAGGTCGGCCAGCTTTCCGGCACATACAATCCACCATCACGGGCCAGACCGGCCAAAAGGACATCATCAAACTGCAAAACGGGGGCGGTTCCCCGCGTACTGACATAACGCAACGACCTATGCTCCTGAACTGGGCTTTCACAACATTCAGGCGACTTTGCCCCAAACGGACAAAGACACTCCAAACCGAAAGTTAGTGAGGGGAACAGCCGTCATAGTCAAGGGTCAATCAGGCAGATCAGGCGTGCTTTGCGCAATATCGCGTAACGCCGTGTGATCGCAGCTTATTTAATCAAGCTCGATCCCGTGTTCCTTGAGCTTGGCCTCCGCCACGGCGGCCCGGCGCACCACGGTACGAT
>CAMPHD010000319.1 GCA_946885765.1 uncultured Thalassospira sp. | reverse complement strand
GGGCTTGGCAGTCTTGCACTTGATGCATTTGGCCGGGCGCTGTTGCTTGATGATCTTGATCCGGCGACTCATCTGGGCCTGACCCGAACATATTTGCAAAACGGGTCACGCGAAGCCGCCCTTGAACATCTGGAAATCGCGATCAGCCTGCGGCCCGATGCGGGCGAATTGCGGGTGGTTGCCGCTGGCCTTGTCGGTTGTCGTGACCGGATGCGTGCCTTTGACCAGTTGGGCACGGTACTGTCGGCGGACCCTGACCATGCGGGTGCCCGTAAGGGGCTGGCAGCGTTGATTCGCTCCGTGATCAGCAGCCGCATTCAGGAAAACAAAGTACAAAAAGCGGAACAGGCAGGCGACAGGGTCCATATCTGGAACCTTCGTGATCATATACCGACACAGGAACTTTCCCCGCCACAGCCGTGGTTCCTGAACTAGGGTTTCGGGGCAGATGAATTACGAAACCGGCGTCCGGTTCGGTTGTAGCGATACCACGGTAAAATCGTCATGCAATCTGGCGGGGGCGCGATCCATAAACTGATCGGCCAGATGCGACGCCAGATCAATCATGCCGCCTGATTCAGCGATGATGTTGCGGACCTCGTCTAACAGGCGTTCGCCTTCCAGAAATCCCCCGTCATTCAAAACGGTTTCAATCAGGGCATCGCTGTAAAGCAGCAGGAAATTGTCGATACCAAAAGGTATTTCGCGGGTTTCATACCGTGCGTCGCGAATCACGCCAAGCGGAACACCCGAGCCATCAAGAAAGGTTGCCGATCCGGTCTGAACGTTTCCGAGAACAGGGGACGTACAGGCGGCACTGGCATAACGGAATGTTTCATCTGTGCGGTTGATCACGCCATAAAGCATGGTTGCATATTGCCCGACGGGCAAAAGCCCTTTGAGATGGCGATTGAGTTCACCAAGATATGCACCGGGATCGTCATCCCGCCGGTCATCCGACCAGATCAGGGAATGCAGTCGAAAGGTATTGAGTGCAGCCGCAAGCCCGTGACCCGCAAAATCGACGATATAAACGGCAAGCCGGTTTTCATCAATCGGGGCCAGCCCCCACATGTCGCCACCAAGTTCGGATGACATCTGGAAACTGGCGCTGATGGTCATGCCATAATTCAGGCCGACACTACGATACTGTTCTGCCTTGGGGATCAGCATTTCCTGCATGTCGCGCGCCATTTCCAACTCGGACTGCGTGCGTTCCTGATAAGCCTGCAACTGTTTGACCAGCAGGCGGTTTTCAAGATGGATGCGTGCGCGTGCTATCATTTCCGCCTTGTTCAGCGGTTTCAGAATAAGATCGGTTGCACCGTCTTCGAAAATCCGGGTGCGACCTTCGTTTTCTTCCAGGGCCGTCTGGGCAATGATCGGTGTTTCGGCAAAGGCCGGGTCGGCACGCAATGTCTTGCAGACAGCGTAGCCGTCCAGTTTGGGCATGATGATATCAAGGATGATCAGGTCGGGATTATGTTTGCGTGCCTGTTCAAGGGCATCTTCGCCGTCTTTGGCAAAAACCAGATTGATAAAGCCATCCGACCGAAGATAGGACGAGAGGATTTCGCGCGATATCATGGTGTCGTCGGCAATCAGGATTGTGGCATCGCGCGGATTGCGCAGACCGGCTTCGCCCGATGCGCGGTCGGTGGCTTCCAGCCCAGTGGCAAACCGGGTGTTAAGCGGAAGTGACGCTGCGGTATCGGGCGTGAAAGTCAGCCGGATTGTGCGTCCGCCGCGCTCAAAGCTGACATCGTGGCAGAGGCTGCGGATCAGGGGTAGGCCACGGCCAAAGGTGGATTCAGCACCAGGAAATTTAGGAACCGGCGTTTCATCGGGCGGAACAAAACCGTTTCCCTGATCATTGATCGAAATTTCGACATTGCCATTACGCCGCTTTTTCGCGGTCAGCATGATTGCCCGTGCGCCATGAGCAGGCGATGCCAGACGGCGTGCGGTTTCTTCGCCCAGTTCGTTGAAGCGGTCCATTGATAAATGGCCGGTGGTATTCATTTCCAGATTGCCGTGAATCATCGAATTGGCGAAGGCTTCCTGTACCGCCATTTCGACAGTCGGGGCGATCATATCGGGAATGATACCACGGTGGCGAAGGGCGGTGACGAATTTGCGTGCCATCGGCAACTGATAGGCGCTTTGGGTCGACATGCAGACCAGAAGGTCCCAGCTCGCCCCTCGTTTGGCGGTCCGGACCGGGCCAAGATCACCCAGATCAAGTCCGTCATAGCATTCAACGAAGTAATTGCAGTTCAGACGGACCAGCGCGCCTAACCATTCTCGGCCGGTTTCGGACGGAATCAGGCATAGCTGATATCGGTTGCTGTGCGGAAAATCTTCGGGGCTTCGGCCAAAGAAAAGTTCCGCATGAGTGCCTGCGTGATCACCGAAGATATGCCGACCATTCAGCACCTGTGTTGCCCGCGCGCGATCAAGCGGTTCGGCAACGGCAACAAACAGGCGTGGGTGGACCTCGCCGGATGCAGGCATCTATCAGTCTTCCAGTTTGAACAGGGTATCGAACCGGGCAACTTCAAGCATGCGTTTGACCTGTCCCTGTGCACCTTTCAGAATGACGGTGGTACGGGATTTTTCACCTTCGTCACGTGCCAGTAGCAACATGCCAAGTCCGGCGGAATCGATGAACTCGACCCCGGACAGATCCAGAATCTGGACTTCGGCAGATTGGCTGCGGATTTCGTCAATCAGTTTGCGAAAACCGGAATGGTCCCCAAATGTAAATCGGCCATTCAGTTCGACTTTGATCGTGTCGCCGGATTGTTCGGTGGTGTAATTCAAACCCTCATACTCCCGGATGCGCGCAATGTTACTGAAACTATGCCTTTTTTAACCAAAAGCTGATTGTATGGGATAACGAATCAGCTATCCACAGGTTAGCAGTTGAGAATGTAATGTCACTATCGGTATGCTTGCCGATAGACGTTTGGATCGGGATACGAACAAAAAATGCCAGATCAGGCACGCATTGTGGTTGTCGAGGATACACTCTCGCTTGCGCGGGTGTATCAGGACTATCTGCGTGCGGATGGCCACAAGGTCGAGCATGTTGTCAATGGCCGCGATGCTATCCAAAGGCTGCGCAATGATCCTCCTGACGTTCTGGTGCTTGACCTGATCCTGCCTGACATGGACGGGCGCGAGGTTCTGCGTGCCGCCCATCAGGCGGCACCGGAATGCAAGGTGGTTGTGATCACAGCCCACGGATCGGTCAATATCGCGGTCGAGGCCATGCGCGACGGGGCATGGGATTTTCTTTTGAAGCCTTTCACGGCTGACAAGCTTCGTGTGACGGTCAGTGATGCGCTGGAAGGCCGGTCCGCGATCAACAGTGCCGTTCATAAATCAGATGGCGATGATGGTGCCGACGAGATGTATTTTGACATCATCGGTGGGTCGGACACGATGCGCGACATTTATCGTATCATCGAAAACGCAGCCCCCAGCCGGGCAACAGTTTTCATCACGGGCGAGTCCGGTACCGGCAAGGAACTGGCGGCCGAAGCCATTCATGGCCGGTCCGAACGGGTTCATGAACCGTTCATTCCGCTAAACTGTGGCGCGATCCCCAAAGACCTGATGGAAAGCGAGATTTTCGGCCATGTCAAAGGGGCGTTTACCGGTGCAGTGATCGACCGTGAAGGGGCGGCACATCGGGCTGATGGCGGGACCCTTTTTCTCGATGAAATCTGCGAAATGGATCTTGATCTGCAAACCAAGCTTTTGCGGTTCATCCAGACGGGGACATTCCAGAAAGTCGGTAGCAGTTCGATTGAAAGCGTCGATGTACGGTTTGTCTGTGCGACAAACCGCGATCCGCTGGAAGAAGTGCGTGCCGGACGTTTCCGCGAAGATTTGTATTACCGCCTTCATGTGATCCCGCTTCACATGCCGCCATTGCGTGATCGCGATAATGATATTTTGCAGATTGCCAATTTTTATCTGCAACGGTTTACCCGTGAAGAAGGACGTAACTTTCAGCGTTTCAGTCCCGATGTCGCAGCACTGTTTGCACGTTATGCGTGGCCGGGCAATATTCGCCAGCTCCAGAACATCATCCGAAATATTGTGGTGCTGAATAATGGCACCGAAGTCACCATGTCGATGGTGCCCCGGCCGGTTAACAGTGGCACGGAAGATGAACGTTTTGGATCGGGATCCATCGAAGCCCCGCCACCTCATCCGGTTGTCTCGAACGGGTTGGAGACTACCGGTCGTTTCTGGGAAGGTGACCCGGATGCGCTGGCCTTTTTGGCCGGTGTTCGCCATCTGCACGATGGTACAAAGCAAAATCGAATGGATATGGCCCCGGCCATGATCGGGGCGGATGACCGGTTCGGGATGGCACCAATGGCCGTCGGGTTGCCGATGGAC
>CAMPHD010000318.1 GCA_946885765.1 uncultured Thalassospira sp. | reverse complement strand
TGCTTATGCACATCGTCGATCACAAAAGCGCGATATTCATGGAAAATTCAACTTTGATGCTTACGTTAACTATATGAATGGATAGTTTTCGATGAATTTATCTATACCAAGGGCGTATGTTTGACGAAATAATCTGCCTCCCGGTGCGATTGGGCCGGACCTATTTCCGCTTTGCGGCGTTGGTCAATTTATGGATCGGTTTACAAGTTGCTCCTTGTTTCAACCGGAGCGCGCCGTCTGTGATCCCTTGAAGGAGGGCCTGACCATGAGGAGCATTCCAAAACTCATCGCCGTGACAATTGGTGCGATTGCGGTCGCCACCCTGCTTGCCATGCCAGCCAATGCGATGTCCCCTGTCTGTGGGGACCGGATCAAGGTGCTTGACAGCCTGAGCGCCAAATATGCCGAGGAACCGGTTGCGGTTGGTGTGACCGCCAATGGCGGCGTGATCGAGGTGTTAAAAGCGCCCGATGGCAAGACATGGACCATCCTGTTTACCTCGCCCAACGGGGCAAGCTGCCTTGTGGCATCGGGCGAGGCCTGGCAGGAACTGGAAGTGAAACTGAACGGGCCCCATGCCTGAACCGGTGGCGCGGTAATATCGCGCGAGGTTTTGAAGGCGCATGGTGCGGCCTGCCGCAGCATACCGGTCAGGATGATGGCCGGGATGATGACTGTGACGATGATTGGACGATGACCGGTTTATCGAATTTCGACGAGTGACCTCCTTGACTGACCCGCAAGCCTTTCGGTTTGCGGGTCTTTTTTGCGGCCGGGCGGCAAGGTGGAGGATGCGGCGGCAGAAATGGTTCCGCCGCCACGCGATCAGGACCGGTCGCGGTTAAGGTGCCCTACCATCAGGACGATGGTCGGAACGATGCCGCAAAACGCAACAATCGGCCACGCACTTTGGCGGGGCAGCAGGGTGACGGCAAGGGTGCCGAATACGCCCAGCAGGATGCCGCCAAGACAGAAATAAACCGCCGTGACCGTGCCCGCGATATGATCGAACCCGCGAAGCGCACCATTGGGCGCGACCGATACTGCCATTGAAATGCCAACCCCGATCAGCCACATCGGCGCGATGAAGCCGATGATTGATCGGGGGATCAGGCTTTCGGTCAGGGCAAGCATCCCGGCCCCGGCCATCAGGCAGAACATGCCGGTCGCCATGATGCGGGCGATGCCAAAACGCGGCACCAGACGCCCGACCAGACGGGCGGTTGCCATCATGGCAATCGCGACCGAGGCAAAGAGAAGGCTGAACAGGGTTTGTGACAGGCCATGCCGCCCCATCAAAAGCCAGGGTGCGACCGAGAAATAGACAAAGAAACTGCCCATTCCGGCCCCGTAGGACAGGGTATATTGCCAGAAATTAAGTTGGCCAAGCGGGGCAAGAAGATCACGCCAGCGAAGGCCGGTTTCGGTTCGTTGCCGGGTTTCGGGCCACAGGAAAAAGGCGGCAATGACCGCAAACGCCATGGCAAGGCCGAGGAGCGCGAAAATCGCCCGCCAGCCCAGCCACATATCGACAAGCGCGCCGAGTAACGGGCCGATGGCCGGAACCATGGCGAGCATGGAACCCAGCAGGCCATAGATGACGTTGCTTTCATGGCGCCCGGCATAGATATCGCGCACGGTGGCAAAGGTCGCGACCAGACAGGCCGAACCACCCGCCGCCTGCACAAGACGCAAGGCCAGAAACACATCACCACGCGTGGCAAGCGCAAGACCAAGCGATGCCGCGACATAGGCCATCGCACCACCCAGCAATACCGGGCGACGGCCAAAGCGGTCCGAGAGCGGGCCAAAGACAAGCTGCCCGGCCCCGATCAGGACCAGATAGAAAGTCAGGGTCAGCTGGATCAGAAGCGGGCTGGAGCCAAGAATGCCCGCCATGCGTGGCACCACAGGCAGATACATATCCATGCCAAGCGATGCCAGAAGATCGAATGGAGATAACAGAAAAACAGTGGCGGTAAGCGAATACCGCCAAGACAAGATATCAGAGCGCATAAGGCCGTTTCCTTGAAAAAGGGATCGGGCAGCGCTCTCAGAGCCACCAGGTTCTGAAAGAACGCCGCAACAACAAAAACCAAAGGGGTTGCTGCGGCTTATTTGTCGGCTTTTTTACTGGTGCTCATGGCGGGTGTCTCCTGTTTCGCGGGTAGCATAACGGGTGAGGTGCAGCGGGGAAAGAGGGTTTTGTGGAGGGGCATTTGAGGATGCGGCGTGGCTGTCTGGATTTCCGCCTGCGCGGGAATGACGGGGAGGTATTTGGTACATTTATGAAAATACAGTTCTTTTTTGTGTTGACCTCAATATAGGTTCAAGTCCTAGGGTGACGATATCACCCGGAGACGGGCTTTATTGATCGGAGAATGAGGAAATTTATGGAACAGGTTTCTGTCGCGCGAAAGCGTGCCGCGCCGCCGCGTGTGATTGATGCGATATTGCAAAGCGGGTGGCTTTGGCTCCTTGCGCGGATATGTGTGATATTTGTTTTTGCCGCGTCGGGGACGGCCAAGCTGATTGATTTTGACGGCGGGGTGGCGGAAATGGCCGCCGCCGGGCTTTCGCCCGCGTGGCTGTTTAACATTCTGGTGGTGGCAACGCTTTTGATCAGTGCGATTCTGGTGCTGCTTGACCGGGCGGTGTGGCTGGCGAGCGGGGCGCTTTCGGTGTTTCTGGTTCTGACCATTCTGGTGGTGCACAGTTTCTGGAACATGGAAGGGCCGAAGGCGCAGATTTCGATGTTCTTTGTGCTTGAACATATCACGGTGATTGGCGGGCTTATGGCGGTGGCGATTGCCAGCCGGTTGCGCCGCCTGATCAGGGAGACCGGGGCCTGAGCCAAACCCGGCAGCACCGAAATAACGATCCGGCCCGCATTGCGTGACAGCGATGCGGGCCTTTTTCATGCGCGATTTATGCAAAGGGGCAGGAGGATGTGATGAGTGGACCGGTTGATCTGATCTGGTGGATTACGGCGGTGGAAATCCCGGCGGTGGCGGGGCTTTTCTGGCTGACCTGGCGGATGCGCGGCGAGTTTTCCGACCGGCTTGAAGCCATGCGCGCGAGCCATGATGCGGAGATGATCGAGCTTCGCGACGGGCTGGCGGATTTCAAGCTGGATGTGGCGCGAAACTACGTTTCGATCCCGTACCTTAAAGATATTGAAAAACGCCTGACCGCGCATCTGCTGCGGATCGAGGCGAAGCTTGACCACAATGTACCGGCGGCATGAGGCCGGGCGGAAAACAGGATAAGGAAACAGCGATGAATGATGTTCCGACGATGGATGCGATCACCGACCCGCAGGTTTTGCCGGTCGGTGATGTTCTGGCGCGTACCCTTTATGGCGAGGCACGTGGCGAGGGATTGACGGGGATCGAGGCGGTGGCCTGTGTGATCGTAAACCGCGTGGCATTTGCCAAAGCGCGCGGGCGTTATTGGTGGGGGAACACGGTTTCGCAGGTGTGTCTGAAACCGGGGCAGTTTTCCTGCTGGAACGCCGGGGACCCGAACCGGGCGAAGTTGCTTAAACTCAGCGCGCGGGACCCGGCATACCGGCTGTGCAAACGGGTGGCGACCCGCGCCCTTGCCGGGGAGATTGCCGATATGACGATGGGGGCAACGCATTATCACACCCATGCGGTTGAACCCTATTGGGCGCGCGGGCAGGTGCCGGTGGCCGAGATTGGGGGACACCTATTTTATCGCGGGATTAACTAACCCGTTGGTCGTTATTGCCGTCATGACGTGGCGAAAAGCCCCGCCTCAATTGGCGATAAAGGCCCCGGACCACATATGGGCGATGTTCTGGAACGGGACGGGCTGGGTGAAATAGGACAGCGGATCATTGATATAAAGCACTGCTGTCGGCCCCATCGGGGTTTGCACCCATGCCATCCCGCGCAGTACCACGACATGCCCGGAATAGGGGGTGTTTTGCAGTTTCAGGATGATCGGACGCCCCGATGCCAGAGTGTTGTAAAGCACCATCGGATGGGCAGGCATGCCATAACCGGCGACATTGTTGCTCACCAGGCTGAGCAATTGCATGATTTCCGGGTCCTGCCCGGTGCGGATGCATTGCTGTGCCAGCATCGGGTTGGACATCACGAGCGCTGAATTGCAGCAGGTCGGTTGCGACATGCCGTTTGCGACAGAAACAAGCTCGCACTGATGCGGGGATGTATTGGGATGGGTCTGGCTTTTCCAATGGGCGATCTGTTCGACCACGGCGGCCCAGCACCAGACCTGTGTCTGTTGCGGGATATTGACGATGCCAAGGTCAATCGGTGGCGGCAACTGCTGTGCATTTGCCTGATCCATCCCCAGAAACAGCAGCATTGCGGCAAGAAATCTTTTCATGACGGCCCCCTGATATCCCCTGCATCCGAACACGAACATTAGG
>CAMPHD010000317.1 GCA_946885765.1 uncultured Thalassospira sp. | reverse complement strand
CGTCAGTCCGATGGCAAGCCCGGCTTCGCGCAGGCCCTTGGGCAAGGCGACAAGGCCCGAACGGAAAACTTCCGCCAGATAGGCACCGGCATAAATCGACAGGGTAAAAATGAAGGACGGTATCTTGTCGAGCGCAATGCCGAGCTGGGGCAATGCGAAGTAACAGAACAGGATCAGGACAAGGATCGGGGTATTGCGGATCGCAGAGACATAAGCCACTGCGATCCAGCGTAAAACCCGGTGACGGGACAGCATCCCGAAAGCCGCCAGAAGTCCGATCCCGCAACCGATTGCAATCGAGACAAGGGCAAGGAACAAGCCAAGGCCCAGACCCTGCGCCAGCAGCTCCCAATTGCGCCAGATGACGCTGAAATTGAAATCGTAGTTCAAAGCGGTTCTTCCCGGATGCTGCTAGGTTATTTGTATTCGATGGGGAAGCCGATCTGCGGCACAGACAGTTCTGTACCGAACCAGGTTTTGAAGCTGTCGGCGTAGAACGGGAATTCAACACCGGTCATGCCTTCGTGCAGAACCGTGTTTACAAAGTTCAGCCAACGCTGATCGCCCGGCTTCACGCCACAGGAATAGCTTTGCGGGTTCCAGCCATATCCGGCGTCATGGTAACGGCCCGGGTTTTTGACCATGAACCAGCGCAGTGCCGACTGGTCAGTTGCAGCAGCATCCGCACGCCCGGAATTAAGCGCCTGATACATCAGGTCCACACTGTCATACTGATCGACTTCTGCCTCTGGCAGGGCGGCGTGAACCATTTCTTCGGCGTAGACGTTCTGAAGAACGGCAACGGTGACGTCCGATCCGGCAGCTTTAAGCGCCTCGTAATCGGCGTAGTCACCACCTTCCATCTGCAACAGACCAACGCCTTCACGGTAATAGGGGATCGTGAATTCGATCTGCTGTGCGCGTTCGGCGGTCACCGTCATGAACTGGCAGGTCAGATCGACCTTGTCGGTCACAAGGTTCGGGATACGGGCATCGCCGGACTGCTGGACATATTCAATCTTGTCGGGATCGCCAAACAGGGCCTTGGCGACAAGGCGCCCCATATCAACGTCAAAGCCCTTGAGCTTGTTATCCGAGTCAATGAAGTGCCATGGCGGGTTGGTCGAACCGGTCCCCAAGATCAGGTGACCACGGTCAAGGACCTGCTGAAGCTTGCTGGCTTCCTGTGCAATGGCCGATCCGGCAGTTGCGGTCATAAGCGCCGCGACTGCCATTGTTTTTAAGAAGGTCATGTTTGTCTCCGCTGATGAAAAGAGCCAACCGTTTTGATGAATTCCGGCTTATTACGTTATACCGGAATCAATATCGTTATTGCGGATTTAACTTGAAACCAAAATCTAGCCATGTCAATTCGCTTTTGCGAAACCCTTGGTTTTCCTTGGCTTTCGAAATGTAGTGATCTCGGCACCCGGCCGATCTGATGAGCGGATTTTCACGGAAGTCATGGCATGTGCATCCCGTCAGAGCAGGTCGTTATCCGAGTATTTCTGCGCGAAACGACGAACACGAACACGGAGAAGATCGGGAGTCGCAGCGCGCGAGGTAGCAAAAAAGAATTCGGCCGCTATCACGAGATGCAATAGCGGCCGAATTCCGATAATTTTCTGGAGTAGCTTGCGCGGCTGAGGGATCAGCGGTTGCGCAGCGCGATCAGAAGACGAAGACTGTTAAGCGTCACCAGAACGGTTGCACCGGTATCTGCCATCACCGCCAGCCAAAGTCCCGTCAGACCGGTGATGCTCGTGACCAGAAAGACAGCCTTAAGCCCCAGTGCCAGCCCGATATTTTCGCGGATCACGCGGCGCGTCGTGCGGGACAGCTTTACCAGATTAACGACATCCGACAGCCGGTCCTTGACCGCCACCGCATCGGCGGCCTCAAGGGCGATGTCGGTGCCCCCGCCAATTGCGATGCCGACATCGGCCGATTTCAGCGCCGGGGCGTCGTTGATGCCATCACCAACCATGGCAATCGGTCCCTTTCGTGCCGGATCGTTACGCAAATCGGCCAGCACGTTCAGCTTGTCTTCGGGCAGAAGCTGCGCCCGGTAGTCCATACCAAGTTCACCAGCCATGCGTTTGGCAACGCGTTCGGCATCGCCGGTCAGCATCACGGGGCTGATGCCCAAGGCGTTCAGTTTGGCAAGCGCATCCCGCGCATCCGCACGCGCGGTATCCCGCAGCGCAAGCGCGCCGATAACATCACCATTACGCAGGATGACAACCGCCGTGCTACCGGCGTCCTCCTGTGCGGCAAGCCAATCGGCAACTTTGGCAACCGGTTCGATATCAAGGCGTTTGGCCGCCCCGACACGATAAAGCGTGCCATCAATCCGGGCCTCGACCCCGGCACCTGCAATGGTGCGCGCATCGGTGATTTCCGGCAGATCGAATTTCTTATCCGTTGCCGCATTGACCACCGCCTTTGCCAGCGGGTGGGAGGTTACGGTTTCAAGGGCGGCGGCAATGGCAAGCAGCCGATCTTCGTCCATATCACCCGCCGACATCACAGCCGTCAGCTTTGGCTTGCCTTCGGTCAATGTACCGGTTTTGTCAAACGCCATGGTCCGAACCGCCCCGATGGCCTCAAGCGCCGCCCCCCCCTTGACCAGCAAACCAATTTTAGCGGCACGGGCCAAGGCAGACGTCACTGCCGCCGGGGTGGAAATCACTAGCGCACAGGGGCACCCGATCAGAAGCAGGGCCAACCCGCGATAGATCCATTCTTCCCAGCCCTGCCCGAACAGGACCGGCGGAATGACGACCGTAAGGGCCGCAAGCGCCATGATGATTGGCGTATAGATACGGGCAAATTTGGCAACGAAACGCTCCACCGGTGCCTTGTGCTTTTCGCTTTGTTCAACCAGATCGATCACACGATCCAGCATGGTTTGTCCGGCCGCACGGGTTACGCGCATGCGTACGGGCCGATCGGTGACAATGGCACCGGCAAAAACCTCGTCCCCCGGTTCAGACGGGACGGGCACGGATTCACCGGTCAGGTGGCTGTTGTCAATTTCGGCGGCCCCGTCGGTCAGGATACCGTCGGCCGGAATACGTTCGCCTGGGCGGACTTCGACAATATCATTCAGTGCAAGCGCGGACGGGGCGACCGTTTCAAACACATTACCCGATGCCGAAACCCGCCTTGCGGTTTCCGGGGCCAGTTTCATCAGCGATTTGACACCGCTGCGTGCCCGCCCCGCGGCAACACCTTCAAGGCTTTCGCCAATAGCAAACAGCAGGACGACCATACCGGCTTCAAGACTTTCACCGATTGCAACCGCGCCAAGAACCGCGACACTCATCAACAGTTCGATGGAAAAGAATGCGCCGCTTGCCGCCAGACGGAACGCCGTTCTCATCACCGGCAATGCCGCGATGACCGAGGCAATGGACATGGCATAAGCATCGGTGACCGGAACCAGCCAGCTAACCAGCCCGCCCAGCACAAGCCAGACCGCCGCCCATGCAATTTCGTCCCCGGCTTCCGGCCAGGGGGCCAGTTTGCGCAGCAGGGATTTGTCATTGACATCGGTATCTTCCGACGCGGCATTGTCCGTCGCAGCCGGATTGGCAGAACCACAGGAACCGCTAGCGCAGCAAGCGGCTTCGGATGATTTCGCCGCCCCCGGGATTACCTTTTCCTTTGCCGGATAACCCAGTTTGGTCAGCATGGTGCTGATATCGAAACGCGTTTCGGCACTGTCGTCGCGAAGACCCAGCGTCACCGTTTCGCGCATCATCGATACATCAACACATTGCACGCCATCACGTTTGGAAAGCGCGGTTTCAATTTTCGCCACACAGGACCCGCAATCCATGCCCGATACAGCCCAATGACGATGCGAAATACCGTCGCGATGGCGGGCCAGCACATCGTCAACCGTGCCCTGTTCCCTGCCACTCAGTTCGGATTGCGCGTGCAGGCCATCGGCGGCAGCAACAAAGCTTTGCCCCGGTACGGCGTCGTTCAGAGCCGCAATCAGCGATGACTTGCAGCTTTCACAATTTCCAATGGCCGGGAATTGATCCCATTTTGCGATGACGGACATTCTGGACCTCGCCAACATTCAAATTTATATTCATACGTTACATTCAAATAACAATTCATATGTTGTGGAGTCAAGAACATTCAAACCATGATTTGAATGTTATCACACACAATGCCCGACGCCCCGAAAAAGTTGATGAATTACGCCAGCACTGCGGCCATAGTGACCACCCGATTTAAGAACCAAGGCCAACCGCCCGATGCCCCGTATTGTCATTTGCAAAACCTGCCAGCCAGCACCCGATACTGATCCGGCCTCAAAGGTGGATTTTGTCGATGCGGATGGTTTTGCGCGGCAGTTAGGTACGGCACTTGATCAGGCGGAATTGCCCGAAACGTTTGAAATCACGCAGGTTGAC
>CAMPHD010000316.1 GCA_946885765.1 uncultured Thalassospira sp. | reverse complement strand
TCTCAAACTGCCCCCATGGGCCAAATCGCTGTCGGCACGCTTGCTGGTACTGACTGTCGGCTTTGTCATGCTGGCAGAGATTTTCGTCTTTGCACCCTCGGTCGCGCGCTATCGGGTTGACTGGCTCAAGGCCCATCTTGATTCTGGCTATCTCGCGGCTTTGGCGCTGGAAGCAACCCCCGATCAGATGATCCCTGACGATCTGGAAAAAGAATTGCTGTCAAACGCCGGGATTGAGGCCGTTATTTTACGCCGCGATGATCGCAAACTGTTGCTTCAACGCGACGATATGCCTGCAAAGGTCGATTATGATGTCGATCTGACGACCTTTTCCATCCCGATGGCTTTGTACGAAGGCCTTTCAACCCTGACCCAACCACATGATCGGATGTTACGCGTCGTCGGCATGCCATCCATGGCACCGGATTTCGAAATAGAAATACTGGTTCATGAACAGGGACTGGCCGAAGACATGCGCAATTTCGGCTGGCGGGTACTGGGGCTGTCACTGGTAATTTCGTTCTTTACGGCCGGACTGGTTTATTTCGCCCTGAACCGGTTGCTGGTGCGCCCGATGCGGACGCTGACAAGTGACATGATCCGTTTTCGCGAAAATCCGCAAGATCAGAAATCGGTCATTGTGCCTGATGACCGGGACGATGAAATCGGTATCGCACGGCACGAACTTGCCAACATGCAACATGATTTACAGGCGATGTTAAATCAGCGCCGCCGTCTCGCCGCCCTTGGAACCGCGGCAACAAAGATCAGCCATGATCTTCGAAATGCCCTGGCAACGTCGATGCTGATGACCGAAAAACTCGCGCAAAGCGAGGATCAGGAAGTTCGTGCTGTCGTACCACGCCTGTTATCGTCGATGGAACGCGCTGTTTATATCAGCGAACAAACCCTGTCCTTTGCCCGTGAAGCCCCGCCAACACTCGATATCGCCCGCTTTACCCTGATCGAATTGATCGAGGAAATTCGTGATCAGGTCTTGCTGCAAAATGGCGATGAAAGCCTTCTCACACCAGAAAACCCCGATACGGTCAAGGAACCGTGCAAGGCCAAAATCCAGATTGATCTACCGGTCGAGTTAATGATTGAAGCGGATTACGACCAGCTTTTCCGGGCTTTCAGCAACCTTATCCGCAACCCGCTGGATGCCGGAGCCACCGAAGTCACCATCAAACTGGCACCTGCAACTGGCGCAACCGATCAGGATAGTGCGGGTTCGTTTGTTGAAATCCAGATCATTGATAACGGCCCCGGCCTGCCGGAAAAAGCGATCAAAAACCTGTTTGTTCCCTTCGCCGCCACTGGCAGAAAAGGCGGCACCGGTCTTGGCCTTGCCATCGCCCGCGAACTGATTCTTGCCCATAAAGGGGACCTCCGCCTGAGTACCACAGGACCGGACGGGGCGGTCTTCTGTGTGACGCTACCCGTCATGGCCTGAAGGCATACTTACAATAAATAGATTTTATCTATCGAATTTAAATTAACATTCGATTTCACCAAATGATCGTCATTTGGCATTCTTGGGCCAAGGCGATGCTGGACCGATATCCCGATCCCCGATCCGCTCCTGACCCAAGGTCTGGCATCGCCACCTTCACCAAAATCACGGCCTCTCAAATTCCCGGCGCGCAGCATCGATTACCGGTCGCATAAAGCATCCTTCTGCGTGATCGTTTATCAATCCCATCGCCTGCATGAAGGCATAGACTGTTGTTGGACCAACAAATTTCCAACCCCGCTTTTTTAGATCTTTTGAAATTGCCATGGACGTATCGGACGTAGATGCCGTTTGCGGTCGAACAACAGATGGTTCCTGCGGTTCGAACCGCCAGAAATAGGCCGCAAGCGATCCTTCTGACGCCACCATTTCGCTGGCACGGTTGGCGTTATTGATGACAGCTTCGATCTTGCCGCGGTGGCGAATGATACCGCTATCCTGTAACAGCCGTTCGACATCAGGTGCTGTAAATTTCGCGACACGATTAAAATCGAAATCATCAAATGCCGCCCGGAAATTTTCGCGCTTGGCCAGAATGGTGCGCCAGCTCAAACCTGACTGAAAGCCTTCCAGACATATTTTTTCAAACAACCGGCGATCATCACCAACCGGAAAGCCCCATTCCCTATCGTGGTAAGCATCAAACTCCGGTGCCACATCACACCATTTGCAACGTGTTTTACCGTCTGCGCTGATCGTTGTCGTCCCCATATTCACCCCTCTTTTGTTATTCTTGGCAAAGTCACGCCATCAGGAATTCCAGACGTTCATCCGCTCTGGCCGGAGTGATTTCAATAATTTCGGCCTTAACAACCTTTTCGGCAACAAACGGGTCTGCATTCACACGCGCCGTCAATTTCTCAAGCGTTGTGTTATGGGCAAGAATTCCACCACCGCGATTGGCTTGAAGGCTTCCGACAACCAAAAACACACCATCGTCAAATCCCTGGCTGATCCATTGTTTATGGCCCTCCATGAATTGCGGTGCCTTTGTCCGGTTGTCCGAAAACGTCAGTAAAATGGTGAACATTGAGATTCTCCGAATGACTTGCGTGCTGTATTTCCGTCAGGTACGGACTGAACAAATCTGCGCATCCAGCCAGTCGCACATTTGATTGACTTCGTGCTGGACGAATTTCTCATCACCAAAGGCATTGGCAAGAGCCGCAACACCCTGACTTCGGGCGAGCAAATGCATCGCCAGATCATCAGACTTTTCCCCACAGCCAAGTCGGTCGAACTGGCGACACAACCAGATGCGAAAAAGGGTAAAAAGTCCCGCTGCATCACTCTGTGCAGAATGGCCAAGCTTTGCCAGTTCGGCAGAAAGCGTGCCAACCGGACATCCGTAGCGTCGGATTTTTTCCCCGTTGACGATCAGAATATGGATGAAGCTCCGTATACGGGCAGCCGGGTCTTTTCCTTCTGCCTCCCAATGATCGAGCATCTGTTCGGTACTGCTTAGACGCCGATTGATCACGGCATCCAGAATCTCGTCCTTGGTTTTGAAGTGATAGTAGAAATTGCCGCGCGATATACCGACCTTGTCCGCAATATCGGCAAAGGAGGTTGGCTCAAACCCCTGTTGATAAAACAGCTGATCGGCGGCCTCGACAATCCGGTCTCGCGTACCTTGTTCCACAGCCATTCCTGTTCGTCCCTGTTGTGCGCGCCTGAAACCTGATTAGGGCAATTGACCCATTTTATTAGGTCAATTGTCCTAAAATGTCAATCAGACAAACCACAGCGCGTTCTACAGACGCCAAAAAGAAAACCCCGCATAAGCACGGGGCCGCATGAAAGATTGGAAAAGGGGCTTAGTCGCGCCAGAAGGCCGGGAACAGCAACACCAGAACGGTGAAAACTTCCAGACGTCCGATCAACATGCCAATCGACATCAGCCACTTCGCCCCGTCGGGCAGGGTTGCGAAGTTACCGGACGGGCCTACAATCGGACCAAGGCCCGGCCCGACATTGGCAATCGCCGTACCCGCGCTTGAAACTGCGGTGATGAAATCAAGCCCCATCGCCCCAAGGGCCGCAGCCAGAATCACAAAGCAAAACACGAACAGGAAAAAGAAACTCAGCACCGATTCCGTGACGTCTTCGGAAAGCGGTTTGCGGTTATAATAAGCAATGAAAACGCCGTGTGGTCGCAGCATGTGCGACAATTGAATCTTGGCGATTTCATAAAGCACCTGAAGCCGGAAAATTTTGACCCCGCACGTGGTCGATCCGGCACAACCGCCAACAAACATCACAAAGAAAAATACCGTCACCGCGAACGGGCCCCAAAGGCCGTAATCCGTTGTGGCATAACCGGTACCTGTCATCACCGAAACGATGTTGAAGGACGTGTATCGAAGTGCATCCAGAAAGGCGACATTGTTGGTTTCCGAATGCCAGACAGCCAGGCCCAGAATGATCGAACCGGCAATTGCAACGAACCACCGTACCTGCCCGTCAACAAACAGGGCGGATGTCTTGCCTCGCAGCATTTGCAGATACAGGATAAAGGGCAAGGCCCCAGTGACCATACCTAGCGTGATGATTACATCGACCGTCGGATTATCAAAATGTCCGACCGACGCATCCTTGGTCGAAAAGCCCCCGGTGGCAATCGTCGTCATCGCATGCGCAATTGCATCAAAGCCGGGCATTCCTGCGGACCATAAAAGGATAGCGCAAATGACGGTAAAACCCAGATACAGACTTGCGATCCCGACGGCAATCTGGGTCGCGCGCGGAAAGGCCTTGTCCGACTTATCGGAGTTTTCCATACGGAAAAGCTGCATCCCGCCAACACGCAGCATCGGCATAACCGCGATCGCCATGACGATAATCCCGATCCCGCCAAGCCATTGCAAAAGCGCCCGCCACAGCAAAATGCCCGGCGGGGCCGTATCAAGCCCGACAATCACGGTTGAGC
>CAMPHD010000315.1 GCA_946885765.1 uncultured Thalassospira sp. | reverse complement strand
CCGATGAAGCCCCAGATCCAGCCCCAGAAGGCAATGGCCAGGATCACCGCCACCGAATTGATGCGAAGCCGGTTGCCGACAAGGGCCGGGGTGAGGAATTGGCCCTCGATCGCGGTGCAGGCAAGATAGATCGCAGGCGGCAGGATGGCGGCCGTCGTGGTCGGCATGGAAACCAGTGCCACCATGCCGACAATCCCGACACCGACAACAGCACCGAGCAACGGCACAAAATTGAGCACGCCTGCGACAATGCCCCACAAAACCGGGTTGGGCATGCCGACAATGGCAAGCAGGGTGCCGATCAGGATGCCAAGGCAGATATTGATCGCCGATATGGTCAGAAGGTAGCGCGAAACTTCGCGTTCGATATCATGGGCGATGCGCAATCCCTTGCGCCGGTCGCCAAAGGTCGGCAGGGCGCGCACCATTTTTTCATAAATCATGTCGCCCGATGACAGGATAAACAGGATCAGCACAAGCATCAGCGCAATCCCGGCAACGATTTCCGGTGCGCCCTGGGCTGCCTGGCTGATCAGGTTGGGTTCGGCAACTACCACCTGCTGTTCGTTGTTGCCGTTAGTCTGGTTGGTGGCCTTTTCGACCTGTTTTTGCACATCGCGCAGCTTTTCAAGCGGCCCGCCAAGATCGGCCAGGCGCAGGCGCAACTGGCGTTCGATCTGGGGCGCATCATCAATCCATTTCGATACCGGGTCGCTTAGCCCGTAAACCCCGGCAATCACCGTTGCCGTCAATGTCAGGACAATCGCAAGCGCGGTCAGGCTTTGCGGAATGTGATAGCGTGCGAGTGTGCGCACGACCGGCGAGAAAACCAGTGCCAGCAAAAAGGCAAGGATCACCGGCAGGATCAGGCTTTGGGCGACATAAAAACACCCGAAAGCCAGAATGACGAAGGTGCCGATGACCGATACCGTGCGTGCCCGGCGATAGGCCCGTGCCCGCATGCTGCGCGCGTGCTGTTCGGCTTCGTCGATGATATCCGCAGCACCGTTTTCAGTGTTGGTGGTGTCAGGTGCTGTGGTCGGATCGGTCATGCAAGGGCTCCGGCGGTGTTTCTGCCGGGCTGGATGCAAACGGCAGGAGGGGGTGCCTTCCTGTAACGCCCTGTGACCGGGCGATGTTCCGTTTACATTGCAAGACCGGGCAAGGCGGAGCTATCCCTGAAGGATGGCAGCACGTTTTTCATCGAAGCGGGCATTTTCCGCGGCAATGTTTCTGGTGAACTTTTCATAGGCGGTGTCGGCCCTGGTCTGAAGGCTGTCGCGTACTTCGTCGGCATTATCGGCACGTTCGGCAAAGTTCTGAAATTCCAGTTCGGCCTTTTCCAGTTCACCGTGCAGTTCTTCAAGGTGGGTGGTGATTGCCTGATCATGGGCGGCATTCAGGGTTGCCAGTTCACGGCGCAGGTCATCGGACGGATTGGTGGGGGCAGGTGCAGATGCCGCGTTTGCATCATTGCCATATCCGCGTGACAGGGGATCAATGCCGGTATTGGCGCGCACATCTTCGGCGGCCTTGCGGATGGTATTGCCGATGACGTCACCGAGAATTTTGGCCATGGCGGCGGTGGTCTGCGGGTCCTGCTGGGCAAAGGCCGGGGCCGGGGCCGTGACGACAAGCGCGGCGGCAACCGCCATGGCAGACAGCGAAAGGGATTTCTTCATCTGGTGATCTCCTGTGCGGGGCAGAGGGTGCGTTGCACAGGAAGCATCACGCGCAATTACGGTGATAAATTGGTGCCGGTCTGGCAGGGACGTGACAGTTTAGGCCGGGCAGAGCGACGGGCGTGACCCTTACCCTTATGCCTCGATCGCCGGTTCCTGCAATTGCAGTTCGCGGGCCATGATGACAGCCTGTGTGCGGCTATGGACCGAAAGTTTGCGCAGGATGGCGGAAACGTGGGCCTTTACGGTGGCTTCGGTCACGTCAAGCTCGTAGGCGATCTGTTTGTTCAGTTTGCCTTCGGTCAGCATGTTGAGCACGCGCAATTGCTGTGGCGTCAGTTGGCCGATTTTTTCGGCAAGGCCGGTGGCCTCGTCATCGGCCGGGCCGTTTTCGATGGCGTCGCGCGCCCAGTCGGGCATCCACATATCGCCATTCAGAACGGTGCGGATGGCCGTCCCGATCTGATCAACGGGGGCGGATTTTGGCACGAAGGCCGATGCGCCATATTCAATCGAACGGCGGACGACCGGCAGTTCCTGACTGGCCGAGACGATGGAAACGGGAATGTCGGGCCAGGAAGCGCGCAGGGTGAACAGGCCGGTAAAACCGTTCATGCCGGGCATGTGCAGGTCCAGCAGGACAAGGTCGATATCGCCGCCATGGGCTTCGATCTGTTCGATGGCTTCGGAAAGGCTTCCGGCCTCGTATAGCGTGACATTTTCCAATTCTGATGACAGGGCCTGTTTGAGTGCACCGCGTACAAGCGGATGATCGTCTGCGATCAGAATCTGGAAGCTGTCAGCCATTGGCGATTTCCCCGGAAGTTATTTCCCCGAAAGGTCGCGATTATTCCATCCCGTTATCTTTTAACGGCGTCTCACGATAATATTAAGGTGAGGGGACGATAAACCGGGATGACATTGTTTGTCTGGTGTGGTGCGACCCTGATGCGTCCTTCTGCTTTGGCAGAAAGGAGTGAGGGAAACCAAAGATCACTCTCGCCCCACGAAATGTGAAACTTCGGCCCCCCTCGCGCCACCACGGATGATTATGACGACTAAAATCGGGCTCGTAAACTCTGCATTTGTCCGAAAGTGAAATTTACCTTATCTCTTGGGTTAATGAACGAAATTCAGTTTTGAAGAACTGCGCCGCGCTGCAACATTAGCGATTTTATACAATCACCGGCAACGCCGCGCAGACCAAGGGAAAAAGGACTGTCTGATGTCTGATCAACCGCAAGTCATCCGCCGCGAAGATTACACCGCACCGGCCTTTCTGATCGAGAAGGTCGAACTGGTATTCGAACTTGATCGGGATGTCACAAATGTGAAATCCCGGCTGTTCGTTCATGCGAATCCTGTTTGCGGGACCGGCGGCGGGGATAAGGTCCATCTTGACGGCGAAGACATGAAGCTGGTTTCGATTGCGGTTGATGATCGCAGGCTTGGTGTTGATGAATACAGTGTCGATAAATCGGGCTTAAGCTTTACCGCACCGGGCGAAACCTTTGTTGTTGATATCGAAACCCAGATATCGCCCGTCGCCAATACGCGGCTTGAAGGGCTTTATGTATCGCAAAGCGCGTTCTGCACGCAGTGCGAGGCGGAAGGGTTCCGGCGCATTACCTATTTCCCGGATCGCCCGGATGTGATGGCGACATATAAGGTCACCATCCATGCCGACAAGGCAAGCTGCCCGGTTTTGCTCTCAAACGGCAATCTGATCGATAGCGGTGATCTTGACGGCAACCGGCACTTTGCGGTGTGGGAAGATCCGTTCCCGAAACCGAGTTACCTTTTTGCGCTGGTGGCGGGGGACCTTGCATGTGTTGAGGACAGCTTCAAAACCATGTCGGGGCGCGATGTTGCACTGCGCATTTTTGTCGAACATGGCAATGAAGACCGCTGCGATTATGCGATGGACAGTTTGATCCGGTCGATGAAGTGGGATGAGGAGGTCTATGGCCTTGAATACGATCTGGACCTTTTCAATATCGTCGCGGTTTCCGACTTCAATATGGGGGCGATGGAAAACAAGAGCCTTAATGTGTTTAACGCCAAATACATCCTGGCCAAGCCCGATACCGCGACCGATACGGATTATGAATTGATCGAATCGATTGTCGCGCATGAATATTTCCACAACTGGTCGGGCAACCGGGTGACGTGCCGCGACTGGTTCCAGTTATCCCTTAAAGAGGGGCTTACGGTTTTCCGTGATCAGGAATTTTCCGCCGATCAGCGATCCCGCCCGGTGCAGCGCATCAAGGATGTCGCCCAACTTCGTGCGCGCCAGTTCCCCGAGGATGGCGGGCCGCTTGCCCACCCTGTGCGCCCGGACAGCTATATGGAAATCAACAATTTCTATACCGCCACGGTCTATGAAAAGGGGGCGGAGCTTATCCGCATGATGCATACCCTTTTGGGGGCGGATGGCTATCGCAAAGGGATTGATCTTTATTTCGATCGCCATGACGGGCAGGCGGTGACCTGCGATGATTTTGCCAAGGCGATGGAAGATGCCAATGATGTCGACCTTGGCCAGCTTAAAATCTGGTATTCGCAGGCAGGCACGCCAAGCCTTAGCTGGCACGGTGAACATGATGCGGATGCCAAGCAGTTCCACCTGACAGTTGCACAGAAAACCGAACCGACACCGGGGCAGCCCGACAAGGTCGCCCTTCATATGCCGATTGCGATTGGCCTTCTGGGCCGGGATGGCGAAGAGCCGCGCGGGCAAGGCCGAGCCGAGGAAGACGGC
>CAMPHD010000314.1 GCA_946885765.1 uncultured Thalassospira sp. | reverse complement strand
CTCTTAACAGAGCTCCCATGGGGAACAAATTCGTGCGCGTCTCGAAATTGTTCCCCATAGCTGAATAAATTGACTTGATAGTACTCAGTCTTCACTACTATTCACAAATGGAACAATCACGCGTAGATCGCTGGAAAGAATTATTGCGGGATATTCCTTTGGAAGATCCTTGGGCACAGAACTATGGTGAATACCTAGATCGCTTAAACGCACGATCCCTGCCGATTATCATCAACCTTCATCATTTAGCCCAGCTCACCGACATAAAGCTAAAGAGATTACTGTTCTTATGCGCCAAGCCTGAAAAGAACTATAGGCAATTTTCAATCCCAAAACGCCGAGGCGGCAAAAGAGAAATTCTAGCACCAAACCCAGAGATGCTTGCTGCGCAACGGTGGATATTATCCAACATTCTACAGGGACTTTACGTAAGCGATTACTGCCATAGCTTTACCGCCAACAAATCAATTATTACTAATGCAAAGATTCATCTTGGGGCCACGAGAATATTGAAAATGGATCTAAAAGACTTCTTCCCTTCAATTAACCAACGAAGGGTAATATCTCTTTTCAGATCAATTGGTTACACAAGAAAAATAGCAGTACCATTATCTCAAATATGTTGTTTTGATCAGCAACTTCCGCAAGGAGCAGCAACAAGCCCTGCTATTAGCAATTTGGTTGCGTACCGCCTAGACTGTCGATTGGCTGCTCTTGCTGGAAAATTTGACTTAAATTACAGCCGATATGCCGATGATCTTACGTTCTCAGGTTCGAGTCTTGGAAAATCGACAATTAGAATCATCACTCAAATTGTTCGAGATGAGGGCTTCATGGAGAACGAAAACAAAACAGTTATGCTTCATAGTAACAATCAAAAAAGAGTTATTACTGGTATATCAGTTCAAGGCGACAAGCTGAAGGTTCCGAAGAAAAAGAAACGAGAAATCAGGTCTGAAGTACATAATTTCCTTAACAATAAAGATATCAACACTTCCTTTGACAACTTTCAGCCATATGCCCAAGAAAGGACGATAGGACTTCTAGAATTTTGGCTACAGGTCGAACCTGAAAGTACCTACGCTCAACAAAAACTAACGCAAGTGCGGGCAGTTATATAACCTGCCCGCACAAGATCTTAATTAATCCGCGACCGGGAAGCGCATGGTGACGAATTCTTCCGCTGCAGACGGATGCACCGCGACGGTCTGGTCGAACTGGACCTTGGTCGCGCCAAGGCGCACCGCGATGCCGATGCCCTGGATGATTTCGGCGGCATCGGGGCCGACCATGTGGGCACCAAGGACGACGTCGGTGGTTTTATCGACGACGAGTTTCATCAGGGTCTTTTCATCCCGACCCGAAAGGGTGTGGCGCATCGGTTTGAAGGTTGATTTGTAGATTTCAACCGGCCCGCCTTTGGCGCGGGCTTCTTCCTCGCTAAGCCCCACCGTGCCGACCGGTGGCTGGCTGAATACTGCGGTCGGGATCGCCTGATAGGACATCGACCACGGTTTGCCGCCAAAGACGGTATCGGCAAAGGCCATGCCTTCCTTGATCGCGACCGGGGTCAATTGGACATGGTCGGTCACGTCCCCAACCGCATAGACGTTCGGAACACTGGTTTGCAGGCCCTTGTTGATTTTGACCGCACCGTTATCGTTCGTTTCGATCCCGACGGCCTCAAGCCCAAGGCCCTTGGTATTGGGCGCACGACCGGTGGCGAACATCACGGCGTCGACTTCCATGTCGCCCCCGCCCGTCAGGGTCAGTTTCAGGCTGCCATCGGACTGTTTTTCAATCGCGGTGACATTGGTGTTGAAGCGAAGATCAACACCCTTTTTGACGATTTCCCCGGCCAAATGGCTGCGGATATCGTTATCAAAGCCGCGCAGGATTTGATCACCGCGATAAAGCTGTGTGACGCGCGATCCCAGCCCGGCAAAAATCCCGGCAAATTCAACCGCGATGTAACCGCCGCCAACCACGACAATGCGTTTTGGCAGGTCTTCGAGGTGAAAGGCCTCGTTCGAGGAAATCGCATGTTCGATGCCCGGAATGTCGGGCAGCGTCGGATGACCGCCAACCGCGATCAGGATGCGTTCGGCGGTGACTTCCTCGCCCCCCACGAGAACGGTATGGGCTCCCTTGAAGGTTGCGCGATGTTCGAACAGCTTGACGTTCGAACCGGCCAGAAGCTTGTGATAGATGCCATTCAGGCGATCAATTTCCGCATCCTTGTTGGCGATCAGCTTTTTCCAGCTAAAGCTTGGTTCGCCCGGAAGGGTCCAGCCATAGGCGGCTGCGTCTTCGAAATCCTCGGCAAAATGCGCGCCGTAAACCAGAAGCTGTTTGGGCACACAGCCACGAATGACGCAGGTACCGCCAACGCGGCTTTCCTCGGCAATCGCGACCTTTGCGCCATAGCCAGATGCAACGCGCGCGGCCCGCACGCCGCCCGATCCGGCACCGATGACAAACAGGTCAAAATCATAGTCCGACATGCGGAATTCCTTATTTTTGATCATTGCGTGATATGGAGCCAAATGTAGGACGGAAATCACAAGAGTCGAGGCAAAAGCCGCCCCTTTGCGATGAATTTCGTGTTATCGCGTTAAAAACGCCCCGGAATGCCGGTTCACCCAACCGAAGATAGCATTTGGTAATTTACTTGCTATATGCTGGAAAGAGCCGGTGATTTGATGAACGGCCCCACAACACAGGAACAACGCCCATGAGTGACCGGATGACAGGTCAGGACGCATCGTTTGACAATGCCCCGCAATATGCAGATACGCGCGGCGGCAATACGGCTGTCGTCTGCTACGGCCTGATGATCGCGACCCTGTTTACCGCCTTTGCCACCGGTCTGATCGCGCTGATTGTTGCCTATGTCGCGCGCGAGGATGATGATCACTGGACCAACAGCCATTACACATTCGTCATCCGCACATTCTGGATCAGCATCCTTTATGCGATCATTCTGGGCTTTTTCACACTGGTGATCGGCTGGGTTCCGCTTCTGGGCTGGGCGATTGTCGGCCTGATGGCGCTTTATACCACCGCGTGGTTCATCGGACGCAACGTGATTGGTCTTTTGCGCGCCCTTAACGGCAGCCCGATTGATAATCCGAAAAGCTGGTTCTTCGGATAAGATCACACTGATTTGGCGCAATCGGTTTTGCCCGATTGCGCCCGACTCCCCACCCCGTTAAAGTCGGGTTTGCGGACGCACACACGACACGGACAGGGAGTCGCATCGCCATGGGTTCGATGCAACCGGCCAAAATGCGCTGGGAAAATCTGCTTTCACCACACCGGCTTGATTTTCGGGATGGCAAGATTCGCCTGCCCGATGGTGATCCGCATCCAAGCCCGGATGGCAGAAGCCCGTTCCAGATCGATGTCGACCGGATCATTTTTTCATCCTCGTTCCGCCGTCTTCAGAACAAGACACAGGTTCATCCGCTGTCGGAAAACGATCATGTCCATACCCGCCTGACCCACACGATCGAGGTCGGATCGGTCGGGCAGTCGCTGGGTCTTATGGCCGGTGCGCATATCGTCAAGCACCTGCCGAAAGGAAGCCCGATCACCATTGCCGATATCGGTTACATGGTGCAGGCCGCGTGTCTTGCGCATGATATCGGCAACCCGCCCTTTGGCCATTCTGGCGAGGATGCGATCAATGAATGGTTCACGACATCGCGCCTTGCCAAGGAAGAACTGACCGGGCGGCTGACCGGGCCGGAGCTTGAAGATTTGCGGCATTTCGAAGGGAATGCGCAGGGGTTGCGCATCATCAGCCAGCTTGAAATGAAGCGGTTTGACGGCGGGCTTAACCTGACTTACGGGACGCTCGGCAGCTTCATCAAATATCCGCGCAGCACATCGGTCCCCGATGCGCGCCGTCGCGAATATACCGGCCTTAAGAAACCCGGATATTATCAGGCAGAGCGCGACATCGCCCATGCGATTGCCAATGTTTGCGGGTTATCACCGCTTGACGGGTTTGACGGCGCATGGCGGCGCCATCCGCTGGTCTATCTGGTCGAGGCGGCCGATGATATTTGCTATTCGGTGGTCGATCTTGAAGATGGCTGGGAGCTTAACTGTGTGAGTTTCGAGCAGGTCGAACGCGCCCTTGCCCCGATTGCCCGCCATCCGGAAAAATACGATGGCGACGCCGAAAAACGCTGGGCCGATTTGCGGGCCGAGCCATGGTATGCCGAAAAATCCGAAGATGACCGGATCGGCTTTTTGCGTGGCAAGGCGATTGGCAATCTGGTGAAGGCCGCGGTTGATGCCTTTATCGAGCATGAGGACGCGCTGCTTTCGGGCACGCTGGAAGGCGATTTGCTGGCCAATACGCCGCTTGGCAAGGATGCCAAAAACTGCAAGATGCTGGCGGTTGAGCGGATTTACAACGCGCCGCATGTCCTGCCGATTG
>CAMPHD010000313.1 GCA_946885765.1 uncultured Thalassospira sp. | reverse complement strand
ATCTGGCTGGCGTCTGCGGGATTAAGATCGCGATAAAGCAGTTCCATATTCGGTGCCGAGACACGCAGAATAAGGAATGCAAAAAACACAAGCAGCAACACCCCGACGCCACTGATGGCCATCAGGCGTGTCGGTCCAAGACCTTTAAGCGTTTGCAATAAACCGCCCACGTTCGACTGCTCCGGATCGATTGTTACCACTGTCCCCAACACCGGCAGATGTCCGCACAATAGCTACCGGTATCATCAACGAATAGAAGCGCATATTGAAGAACAGGTTAACGACCGGCAATTATTGCCCAGTAATGTGTCCAAAATTCGCCAATGATCTGAATCATTTGCATCTTTGACGAGATCAATATATCGCCCATTATGTAGGTATTGCGCGCCCCAAAAAGAAGCCCGGCTGAAAAAGCCGGGCGAGTCCCTGTAAATATGCAGTCCATCGGGGCGGAAAGCCCGCCCCGATGGTATCAATCAGTTACCGTTTGATCCGGATCAGCTCGTCGAGCATTTCGTCAGTCGTGGTGATCGTCTTGGTGTTCGCCGAATAGGCGCGCTGGGTGATGATCATGTTGGTGAATTCCTCACCAAGATCGACGTTCGACCCTTCAAGAGCGGATGCCACAACGTTACCCGCACCGTTCAGGCCCGGTTCACGCAACAGATAGTCACCTGACTCACGGGTTTGGCGATAAACGTTACCGGTATGGTTTTCCATTTCATCAGGGGCTTCGAAGGTGGCAATCGCCAGTTTGTAGACAGGACGTTTCACGCCGTTGGCGAATTCAACCTGAAGAAAACCTTCTTCGGTGAAGGCATAGTTCACCATGGTACCCGCCTGGGCACCATTCTGGTTGATGAAGTGGGTGGTGTATTCGACAAGGTTACCGTTGGCATCCGAGCCGGCTGCGAACTGGGTGATGCCGTTGCCAAGACCCAGTGTCCCGAAATCAAGGGTAAAGGCGGAGTTTGCCGAACCGTTGGTCCAGGTTGCCGAGATGTCCTGATCGACAAGGCTGGTACCCGCATCGTCGGTAAAGGTCTGAAGGTTGCCCGCACCGTCAAAGGTCATGATACCGGACTGGATCAGGCCATTCGGATGTGTTGCGGCATCAAGTTCACCGGTGCCGGTGGTGCCGATAAGTTCAAATGCCCAACGGTTCTGGCCAAGTTTAAGGACCTGAAGGTTGACGGTATGGGCCGAGCCCAGCGAGTCATAGATCGTGACCGGCATGGAGTTGTTTTCGGCGGTCGCACCGGAAGCCAGATCACCACTGTTATAGGTTCCGGCCAGAGTGCCCGGAACACCCGGAATGGTGATGCCGGTGGCACTGAATGGTGTGCCGGTCACGTTGGCAAAGGTCACGCCCTGGTCGGCGAATGCGCCCGTAAGGGTCATGGTGTCGTTGGTGCCAGTTGTTGTTGTGGTGGCTGTGATCCCGGTTACAGCACTGATGTCCGCAGCCAGATCCGCAAGCGTGTCACCAGTGTTGATCGTGATGGTTGTGACTGTGCCATTGTGGGTAATGGAGAACTGATCACCGTTATTGATACCAGCCAGTGTGGTCAGGTCGGTCGTATCATAGTCGATGCCGGTTGTGGTCGAGGTTGCCGTACCTCCTGTAAGAGGGGTCTCATCCGAGTTCAGGTTTGCACCGAATTCGATCGTCGTTGTCGACGCGGCTGCGGTCAGGATTGAGTTGATATCAAGAACCTGCAGATCGGTAACCGCCGAGCTGTTCGAAGAGGTAACAACACCGTTCCGGTTCAGAAGCTGCCCGTCACGGTCGGTTGCCCAACCCTGAACATAATAACCTGCCGTGTTGCGCAGGAAGCCGTCATCGTCTGGCTTGAAGTCGCCAGCACGGGTAAAGAACAATTCGTCATTGGTTCCCGGCGCGGCGGTATCGCGCACGATGAAGAAACCGTCGCCGGAAATTGCGGCTGCCGTGTTTGACGAGGTCGCCTGCAGCAAGCCTTGCTTGCTGATCAATGCGGTCGGGTGAAACCGAACACCACCGGGGGTGTAACGGGTGTCGGTCGCGGATTCGGTAACAAGCGTCGAGAAACGCCCGATTGTACCCTTGTAACCGATCGTGTTGAGGTTCGAGATGTTGTCCGAAATGACGCCCAGATTTTGCGACTGGGCATTCAGGCCGGATACACCGGAAATCATAGCACCAAAAAGGCTCATTGTATTTCTCCTGCACCTACAGGGTGTTGATCAAAATCCGGATGAAAGCCCTCAGGCTGCTTCGTCCTGTTCGTCAGTTCCGGGATTATTATTGTCGCCATTATTATCGCCGGTCTCGGTTCCGGTATCCGTACTGTTCGCGCCCAGTTTGACGTTGGTCAGGGTTCCGAACGGTACAGAAACGTCACCGATACGCAGATAAATGTCGTCATCACCAATATCGACACTGTCGACATTACCGATGATGCCAATCGCCATTGAGGCCGGTTTACCTTTGTCGTCCTTGAAGGTGTCACCATTCGCGGCCATCGGCTTAAGCACAAGGGTGTAGGCACCCTCGGCCTGTGCGACGCCACTATTGTTCTTGCCGTCCCAGGTAAAGTTCTGGAGACCAGAAACATCGGTGAGATCTTCGGAATAAACCGTCTTGCCGCTCTGATCCTGAACCTGCAATTGCAGACGCGGAACTTCCGGCGAGATATTGTATTTGTATTTGAGCTCGCCATCCTTTTCGAGCCAGTTGGTATCGCCAACCGCCTCGATCTCGGCCCCGACATAGGACAGGGCGGAGAGCTGGCGCTGCTGGCTTTGCATCGCAAGCAGGTTTTCAAGGTTCTTGTTGCTCTGGATCCCTTGCTCGACCTGGGCGAACTGGCTTAGCTGGTCGGTGAATTTGTCACTTTCCATCGGCGAGGTCGGATCCTGGTTCTTGAGCTGAGTGGTCAACAGCGTCAGGAACGTGTCGAAGTTCTGGGCCAACTGGCTGGCGGAGCTGCTGGAGGCCGCATTCGTGTTATTGGCTGCGACACCAATATTGGTAGTTGATGAAACGGTCATAATCCTGTTCCCCTACCTTTCCTAAATCCGGATATCGACGAGGCCGTTGGGATTGATCCCGTAGCCAATGGCGACATGTTCTGCGAGTTCGGCACCGCTCATGACATCGCCTTCTTCAGGCGCGCTGCCAGAATTGTTTGCCATACGGGATTGGCCGTTGCCTTCCTGGCTTTGGCCGCCTTCGTTCCGATGTTCGAAGGTAAAGCTTTGGCTGTCCGCATTCAGGCCCGCGTCCTTGAGTGCCTGTTGCAGGGCGCGTGAATCCTGTCGCAGCATGTCGAGAGTCTCGCGCGTATCGGCCTGGATGACACCCTGAACACGCCCGTCATGGCTGATTTCAAGTTTGACATCGACCCGGCCAAGATGCTCCGGACGAAGCTGAACCGAAATCTTGTCAACGCCTTCACTGGCAGCATTACGGATATGGACTGCGACCTGCTGCTGAACCTGCTGTGCCGGAGCACTGCGGGCTGTATGTGCCGTTTGCCCGGTGGCATTGCTCTGGGTCAGACTGCTGTTGCCGGTAAGCGGCCCATTGGCGGTTTGTGTGGTGCTGCCTTCGGCAGTTCCGGTTGCGCTGACGGCTGTTTTGGCATCACCGGTCACGGTGGTTTGTACGCCAGGCTGCATGTTCTGGATATTTGCAGCACCGGCCATTGACTGCTGCGCGGCCTGAGCGGTGGCGTTGGCAGGGGTAGAGGTACCGGCATTTGCAGTGGATTGCGCAGCAGCATTATTGCCCGCATTCACAGCGTTGCCGACGTTACCCGAATTTGCTGTTTCCGGGCCCGATTTGATGGTGCCTTCGCCGCTCATGGCATCAACAACCTTCGAGATGAAGCTGTCATTGCCAGCGGTGGCGGTGCCGGTTTCCTTACCGTTCAGGGCCGACTTGGCCGTCGCGCCTGCTGCGGGCTGCGACAGGGCCGTGGAATTCATCAGGCCGTCGGTTGTGCCCTCGGCATTTTGCGCCGGTGTACCGGTAACGGGCTGGGCGGTTGTCCCTGCTGCGGTCGGGGAGGCCGCATTTACATTGGCAGCAACATTGGATTGCTGAGAGGCCGGATTAATACCGGGTACTGCGGCAATGCCAGTCGCAATTGTCTGATCAACGGCCAAAGCAGGATCGGCAACAGCGACAGTTTCATTCTGTGTTACGGCAGGCTGGTCTGCATGAACCACTTCTTCGCTTGGATCGGCAGAGGCTTCTTTCTGCCCATCCGCAGAAGCGGTTTCGGTTTCGCTGACATCATCGCCTGCATGCTCGCTCTCGCGATCGGCAACATCAGAATGCTCGTCTGTCGGTCGCGGATCGTCATGGGGCTCGGCAGCATCGGCAGCATCGACATCATCGTAGCGGTCATGATCATCGCGATCATTGTTGGAGCGTGCGTCGGTTCGCGGTGCATCGGATTTGGTATAATCGTCGTGCGCTGATGTGGTCGCAGTGTCATTGCGTTTCGCGTT
>CAMPHD010000312.1 GCA_946885765.1 uncultured Thalassospira sp. | reverse complement strand
CTCCCCATACCATTAGACTAAAGTATCTCATACCTACTCTATCGTTGGTTGCCACAGTCTACAGTCGCATATAAGCTCCGCTACAAAACCGCATAACGGTTTTGAGTAAAATAAATCATGAGCTTGCATCTTTGGGAGGCTGTAATCTATGAAACGTCGTCAATTTCTCTCCGGCGCAGCAGTCGCCGGTGCGACCGCTGCGGTCGCGTCTACTTTTGCCAAACCGGCAATCGCACAGGAAGTCCGTGAATGGCGTATGGTCACGACCTGGCCAAAAAACTTCCCGGGTCTGGGGACCGGAGCAAACCTTCTGGCCGAATACGTCAATAAGGCATCAAACGGCCGTATGAAGATCACCGTTTTTGGTGCGGGCGAGATTGTTCCCGCTTTTGAGGCCATTGACGCTGTTGGTAACGGTACCGTCGAAATGGGTCACGGCGCGCCCTATTACTGGAAAGGCAAGGTAGACGCCACGCAGTATATCACGGCCATGCCGTTCGGTCTGAACGCTCAGGAACAGAACGCATGGTTCCAGTGGGGGGCGGCGGTCAGGAACTTTCCGACAAGGTCTATTCCGAACTGAACTGCAAATTCTTCCCGTCGGAGAATACCGGCACCCAGATGGGTGGCTGGTTCAACAAGGAAATGAATACCATTGATGACTATAAAGGTCTGAAAATGCGTATTCCGGGCCTTGGTGGCGAAGTCGTCAAAGCTGCGGGTGGTAACGTTGTCAACCTTCCGGGTGGCGAAATTCCCCCGGCACTTCAGTCCGGTGCGATTGACGCGACCGAATGGGTCGGCCCGTATAACGACCTGGCGTTTGGTCTCTATAAATCAGCCAAGTTCTACTACTATCCGGGCTGGCACGAGCCGGCAACCGTGCTTGACAACTTCATCAACCTGGACGCTTGGAACAGCCTTCCGGATGACCTGAAGGCAATTGTCGAGCAGGCCAACCGTGCCGTGAACCAGATGGTTCTGTCGGAATTCACCGCCCGTAACAATCAGGCGCTCCAGACCCTGCGCGACAAGCACAATGTCGATGTACGTCCCTTCTCGGACGACATTCTGACCAACCTTGGCGCATTGTCCGGAAAGGTCCTGCGTGATCTGGTTGCGTCCAACCCGCTGTCGCAGGAAGTCTTCGAAAGCCTGATCGCCTTCCGAACCCAGTCGATCGGCTGGTCGAAATTCTCGGAATCGGCTTTCGCCCAGGCACGTATCCTTCCGTTCCAATACTAAACCTTCAGAACCTGAAAACGAAAAGGGTCGGCAAATGCCGACCCTTTTTTTATTCGTCTTTTGCAACGAGATAATAAAGAGATCCTACCTGAACAATACATCCGGCAGCCAGGTCGCCAATGCCGGGAATGCGGCGACAAAACCAAGCCCCAGAACCTGGATCAGCACGAACGGAATAATCCCGCGGTATATGTCCAAGGTCTTGATCGAGGGCGGTGCGACCCCGCGCAGATAGAATAGCGCAAAGCCGAACGGTGGCGTCAGGAAGCTGGTCTGCAGGTTGATCGCGATCATGACACCCAGCCAAACCGGATCAATATCCATCTTGAGCAGGATCGGGCCAACGATTGGCACAACCACAAACACGATCTCGATGAAATCAAGGAAGAAGCCCATGACAAACATCAGCAGCATGACGACCAGCATAGCGCTGAAAACGCCACCCGGAAGGTTATGCAGCAATTCTTCGACCAGATGATCCCCGCCAAGGCCACGGAAGACCAGCGAGAACACAGATGCCCCCAGCAATATCACAAAGACCATTGCGCTGATCTGCACCGTCTGGCGTGTCACATAACGCAACACATCCCAAGACAGACGTTTATAGAACGCCGCCAGAATGACAGCACCAACACCACCAAATGCCGCAGACTCAGTCGGTGTTGCGATCCCCGTAAGGATCGAGCCCAGCACCGCGACGATCAGCAACCCAGGAGGCATCAGCGCGCGCAGAACATCCCCCCAAAGACCTTCCGGCCGTTTGTCGGTAACCAGCGGCGGTGCGGATTTGGGGTCGATAAATGCCTGAATAATGATCCAGCAGATATAAAGCCCGACCAGAAGCATACCGGGAATGAATGCACCGGCAAACAGGTCGATAACCGAAACCGGTTCAGGAGCCCAATTGCCCAGCGAACGTTGTGCTTCGGCGTAAGCCCCCTGAAGGATATCGCCAAGCAGGACGAGAACAATGGACGGCGGAATAATCTGCCCCAGCGTACCGGATGCACAGATTACACCGGTCGAAAGACGCGGACTGTATCCGGCTTTCTGCATCGCCGGAAGGCTGAGAAGCCCCATCGTGACAACGGTTGCCCCGACAATACCGGTCGACGCGGCAAGCAGCATCCCGACCAGAACGACCGAAATACCAAGCCCGGCCCGCATGGTGCCAAACAGAAGACCCATCGTCGTGAGAAGCTTTTCCGCAATCCGGGCGCGTTCAAGCATGACCCCCATGAAAACGAACAGCGGGATCGCAACATAAAGCTCGTTGGTCATCACCCCGAAATAGCGCGACGGCAAAGACCCCAGAAGCGGCATGTCAAACACGCCCATCGAGTTACCGATCAGCGCGAAAGCAAGCCCCGTCCCCGCGAGGGAAAATGCGACCGGAAAACCGAGAAGAAGAACGCCGCAGGCTACTGCGAACATTACAAGGCTAAGAATTTCCCCCGACATCAAACGCCCTCGTGCTCTTCTTCTTGGATTTCAAATTCTTTATGTCCGGTCAGCACGAGAATGCTGCGCGCAGCAAGTGACAGCCCCTGCAAGGCAATCAGGACGCAGAAAACAAGAATGACCGATTTATAAAGGAACAAACCTGGCAGGCCACCGGTTTCATGAGATCCCTCAAGGCGGTGCCAGCTGGTCATCACATAGGGGTAACTATAGATATAGACCATAATGATCACCGGCATCAGCAACAGCAGGGAGCCGAAAAGATCGACCCATGCCTTGTATCGCGCCGAAGCCGGACGATAGAAGACATCCACTCGCACATGACCGCCATGCAGCAGCGTGTAACCGGCACCAACCATAAAGACGATACCATGCAACCACATGTAGCTTTCCTGCATCGAAACCCAGCCGATGGAAAAACCATATCGCAATGTTGCCACCAGAAATGTGATGACCACCATCGGGATCACCAGCCAGGCAACGCCACGTCCGATCCAGTCATTCAGACCGTCAACGAAACGGACGAAACTCCCTAGAAAATTCACGTTAAAACTCCCACGCCCTTTTGAAATTCACAGGGAATTTGCGGGCTCCTTGTTAATCAGGTTGCGAAGTTACATATTTACGTCTCAAAACGCTATAAATTTTGCCTGAATGCGGCTCTATATGCGATCCGGAGCAAAAGCCCTCCCCCGAATACACCAAAGGGGATAACGACATCACTGTCATTATCCCCTTGCGGTTCAGGCAATCCCTTCCGGGAAAGAAACCCTATTCGAATTTGTTTGAGCGCGGGAACCCGGTCGGAGGCATCCGCCCTGCTCCGGCACGCTTCCCAACCCATTCGGCAAGCTCGGTAACCGTACGGGTGCGCCCCTCGCTGCCGCCCATCGTCCAGCTCAGTCCTTCTTCAAGGTTGAACAGGATCAGGTCGGCCATGCCGCCCTGGCGGTATTTCTGCAGGATGACACCGCGCCCACGGGTCATTTCAGGTACCTCGGCAACCGGATAAATCAGAAGCTTTCGGTTTTCGCCCAGTACGGCGACATGATCCTGATCGACCGGAAGGCAGATTTTTGCCTCCTCGTCCTTGCCAAGATTCAAAATCTGTTTGCCGTTCTTGGTCTGTGCGACCACATCGGCCTCTGCTACCTGGAAGCCACGACCAGCTGAACTCGCCACAAGCAGGTTTCTGCCGGGCTTATGGATGACCATTGCAACAATGTCATGTTCCTGCGGCAGATCGATGGTCAACCGGATTGGTTCACCATGACCGCGCCCGCCCGGAAACTTGTCACAGGACATGGTATAGCAACGCCCTTCGGTGCTCATGATCAGAAGCTTGTCCGTCGTGAACGCCTTCAGCGCAAAACGCCCTTCGTCACCATCCTTGAATTTCAGATCGCTCGTATCGGCGGTATGTCCCTTGAGCGCACGGATCCATCCCATTTTCGAACAGATCACCATAATCGGTTCACGCTCAATCAGGGCTTCCAGCGGAACTTCGATTTCTTCCGGCGCATCACCGATCACAGTACGGCGTTTGCCAAGAGGCGTTTTTTTGCCAAACTTCTCGCGCATTTCCTCGACTTCGTCGCGGATTCTTTCCCAACGCAGGCTCTCGCTGGCCAGAAGTGCCTCAAGGCCTTCTTTTTCTTCGGTCAGTTTCGAATGCTCGTTCTTGATTTCCATTTCTTCGAGCTTGCGCAACGACCGCAGACGCATATTAAGGATCGCATCCGCCTGAACCTCTGTCAGGTTGAAGGTCGTCATCAACGAAACCTTCGGCTCATCCTCGA